>CANDLP010000028.1 GCA_947385505.1 uncultured Clostridia bacterium | reverse complement strand
AGTAACGCCATATGAACTTAAGGAGAAGTATAAGGGGCAGCTTATGATTTATAAAAAGGCTTTGGAAGAGATGCTGCAAAAAGAGGTCAAGGAATGCTGGCTTTACGGTTTTGCGTTTTCGGAAGGAGTTATGCTGTAAAAGGGCTTATTATAAGATACAAAGTATTATGATGAGAAAATTTTTATATAATTTTGAAACTTTTTAAACATTGTACGCGACTACTAATTGTACTATATTCGGCGAAAAAGTTGGTAAATTTTCCGTTAAAATGCACTACATATTGGGGAAAATGCCAATTGAAATTTGTAACCGTATAAGGTATAATAAAAATAAGCTTTTGCTTATATTAAAAATTGGAGGAATTTTTCATGAAAATGAAGAACATTTTGGCAGGCGTTGCAGCCTCTGCTTTGGCTGTGACTGCTATGGCTGCAAGCGCAAGCGCGGTTGATATTGCCGATTATTTTGAGAAAAATGTTGAAGGCAATCATGGCGCAGCTCTGTATCTTGTAGCTAATGACGGAAAAGCCCAGTGGGCAGTTGACGCAGGCGTTGATATCACGACCGTTTGCGGCGTAAGATTCTACGTTACATTTGACGCGGCTGACGTTGCCGATGAAGCTACATGGCTTGGCGGCGCGGTAGTTGCAAACTCTAATTCTACCGGCTGGAAACAGGTTGAGTGGGGCAGAGTTGACAAGGAGATTACCGCCGACCTTGAAAACGGAACTGTTACATGGCAGAATGGCGGTCCTATTTTCGCAGCTGATGATGAATATGCACAGCTTTGGCTTGTTGACTGGTCAACAAAGAAATTGTCTGTTGACAATATCGAAGTTCTTGACAAGGACGGCAATGTAATCACCGGCGAAGCTGCTCCCGAAGCTACCGAAGCAGCTCCCGAAGAAACCGCGGCTGAAGCTTCTTCTTTCACTGCTAACCTTGAAACCGCTCTTTATGTCGGCGAAAACGTAACATGGACTAACGCCAAGTCTGACAGCGTTACAGTTACAGGCGCCGGAGATTATACATACTCCATTTCCGGACTTGATCTTGATCCTTCCACGATTACCGTTATTTACGCCAAGGATGTTGCCGTTGAAAGCGGCTCAGCCACAACCTCTGCTATCGATCCCATCAACGTTTCTTACAAGTCTCTTAAGATCAACGGCGAGGAAGTTGCCATAAAGGATGGCGCTCCTTCCGCACTCTCTGACGCGGGCGTATTTGACTTCTGCCTCTACAACATCTGGAGCGAAAACTTCATTGAGCTCCCCTCTGCAAATATCAACTCCATTGAGCTCACTATCAGCGTAAACGCCGCTTCCGATGAAACAGAAGCTCCCGCTGCCGAGTCTGAAACTGAAGCTGCAACAGAAGCCGTTGCTGAGTCTGTTACCGAAGCTCCCGCAGAAACTACCGCTCCTGTTGCTGATACCAACAACACTCCCGCTTCCGACAAGGGCAACGCCGATACAGGTATCGAAGGCGTAGCTGTTGTAGCCGCTATTGCGGTTCTCGCAGGCGGTGCGGTTGTTATCGCTAAGAAGAGAAAGTAATTTTCTTGATATTAACAAAAAAGAAGCTCGTTTGAGCTTCTTTTTTTATGTTTTTCCACTTGATTAAACATTATAATTAACTATCTCATCAATGAGCTTAGGCAGCTTTTCGTCCATATCCTCGTCTGAAAACTGACAGGTGCCCACCTTCTTATGACCGCCTCCGCCGTATTTCAGCATAAGACTGCCAACGTCAACGTTTGAAGTTTTATTTATTATGCTGTATCCTACTGCCGCGGAGCAGCCCTTTCCGCCTTTTCCGTTAACTATCCAGACGGATATGTTCTGTTCGGGATAAAGGCTGTATATCATAAAGCGGTTTCCGGTATATATGGGATCAACGCCCCTCAGATCGGAAATTATAACATCCTTTTCCACACGGGTGTGCTGTTTTACCATTTCTTTGAACTTTTCGGACTGTTCGTTGTATACCTCGATCCTTTCCTTGACATCGGGCAAATTAAGGATCTCTTCGGTGCTCATTGTGCGGCAGGCGTCAATAAGCTCTTCCATCAGGCGGTAGTTGGGTATGGTAAAGTTTCTCCAGCGGCCCAAACCCGTGCGGGGATCCATTAAAAAGCCGATCAATATCCAGCCTTTAGGATCAAGCACTTCTTCCACCGTCAGGTTTCCCGAATCCACCTTGTCTACGGCTTCCATCATTTCATCAAATTGTGGGAAACGATCCTTGCCGCCGTAATAATCGTAAATTATTCTTGCGCAGGAAGGAGTTATACGGCTTTCTCCTTTGTATTTGCCTTCAAGCTCCAGTCTTTCGTGTTCGCTTGAATGATGGTCGAACCACAGACCGCAGCCTTCTACAAAGGGCACATTGGCAAGACAGTCGTTTTCGTTGACCTGCACCAGACCGTCCTGAAGATCCTTGGGGTGAGCGAATGTCCAGCAGTCAATGATTCCCGCTTCTTTAAGCAGGGCGGCGCAGGCTAAGCCGTCGAAATCGGAACGGGTTACTAATCTCATGGTTTTTCTCCTTTATAAAATTGAATTTGGCAACTGCCTGAAATTTGAATTAAAGCAAAATCGTTTTTGACTTTGGAAGTACTTATACTTTATAAGTATATCATAAATTATTGTGATTTGCAAGAAAAATACGGAATTTATTCAGGGTTTTTACAGGGCTGGATTTTCATAGCAAAAACAACGTATCAAAGTATCTTGACACGTTGTTTTTGTCTTATAATACTAACAACCATTAAAAAACAGTTTATCTGTTTTTTAAATGCCATGCCGCAAAAGCGGCATGGTGAGGTATTGTATTGAACTTAAATAACCACCGCCTTCGGCGGTACTTCGGCTTCGCCGAAGTATTTGAATTGTGGATTTTATCCACAATTCAAATGGTTATTAGTATAAAATCCTGTTAGCTTTTTATTTGCCCAATGTTATTTCAACAGTATGCTCGCCTGCTCCTAAATCGGGAATTACGCAGCCGTTTATAACTTGTCCGTCCACAACCGTCTTTTTAACGCCTTGGCTAATGTGATCGGGATTCTTGACGGTAATATTATAAACTCCGCCTCTGAACTGTCTTGAAGCGGTAAATCCATCCCAATCCGCAGGTATGGAGGGATTTACGGTCAATCCGTCATAATCGGGCTTGATACCCAAAATATACTGGGAAACCGCAACAAAATTCCATGCCGCCGTACCGGTAAGCCAGCTGTTCTTTGCCTCGCCGAATCTGGGAGCGTCCTTTCCCGCTATCATCTGAGCGTATACATAAGGCTCGGTGCGGTGCAGGTCGGATATATCTTCATTATAAGCGGGAGCAATCTTCGAATAGTACTCAAACGCTTTGTCACCGTGTCCCACAAACGCCTCCGAACAGATTATCCACGCGTTGTTGTGACAGAAAATACCCGCGTTTTCCTTGTATCCGGGGGGATAGGTGGAGATTTCGCCGTATTCAATATAATAGCGAGTAAACGCGGGATTGTTAAGCACCAATCCGTGTTTGCTGTTTAAATATTTGTCAACGCTTTCCAAGGTTTTAAGGTCTGCGCCTTTGTCTTTTCCTAAGCCCGCCATTACGCAGAAGCCCTGGGGCTCTATAAAGATCTTTCCTTCTTCGTTCTCGTGAGAGCCTACCTTCTTGCCGTTGTCGTCATAGGCGCGCAGGAACCATTCGCCGTCATAGCCGTATTCCATTGTAGCGCGGCTCATCTTGTCGATCTCCGCCTGCGCCTTTTCGGCTTCGGCGTCGTCACCCTTGATACGACACATTTTTACGTATTCGGGACCGATAAAGCAGAACATTCCCGCTATCATTACGGATTCAGCCACTTTACTGTAACCGGTATCGCCGTATTTGGGAGAGGTAAAGGTCTGGAATGACTGACCGGGTCTGTCGGAGAAGCAGCTTAAGTTAAGACAGTCGTTCCAGTCCGCTCTTCCGCTCAAAGGCAGACCGTGAGGACCTATCTTTGTGCAGACATGATAGAAGGCTCTCTTCATATGGTCAAGCATTGTATCCGCAAGCTCGTCCTTGTTTTCATAGGGAACTTTTTCATCAAGAATCGATACGTCGCCCGTTTCCTTAATATAAGCCGCCACTGCCAGTATCATCCACAGCGGGTCGTCGTTGAAGTTAGAGCCGAGCTCGTGGTTGCCCATTTTGGTTAAAGGCTGATACTGGTGATAAGCGCCGCCGTCTTCAAGCATTGTTGCGGCAAGGTCGATAAGCCTTTCCCTTGCTCTTGCGGGAATCTGGTGAACAAAGCCCAGAAGATCCTGATTGCTGTCACGGAAGCCCATTCCCCTTCCGATACCGCTTTCAAAATAAGAAGCCGAGCGGCTCATATTGAATGTGACCATACACTGATACTGGTTCCAGATGTTTACCATTCTATTGAGCTTTTCGTCGGGGGAGTCTACGCTGTATTGTTTCAATACGTCGTCCCAGTATTTTCTTAAGCCCTCAAACAGCTTTTCCGCTTTTTCGGAGGTGTTGCAAAGCTCCATCATTTCCTTTGCTTTCATTTTGTTGACAATATTCTTTTTGCTGTTTGCGGTGGTAATGACAGTGTCCTTATCGGTAAGGTCGGGGGCGAATTTCTCTTCAAACTTGTTTTCCACATAGCCCAGAAGGAAAATAAGGTCTTTACTCTCCCCGTCCTTAAGTTCTATTTCAATATAGTGGGAAGCAATGGGCGACCAGCCGTCGGCTACCGAGTTGGACGGCTTTCCGTTCGCTATCGCCTGAGGTTCTCCAAAGCCGTTATACAGTCCCAAAAAGCTCTCCCTGTCGGTATCGAAGCCCTTTATGTCAGCGTTTACGGTGTAGAAGGCGTAATGATCGCGGCGCTCTTTGTATTCGGTTTTATGGTAAATTGTGCTTCCGTCTATTTCCACCTCGCCCGTGTTGAAATTGCGCTGAAAATTGGTAGTGTCATCGTTGGCGTCCCAAAGGCACCATTCAAGGAAGCTCCAGAGCTTAAGGCTTTTTGCGCTTCCGCTGTTGTTGGTTATGGTCAGCTTCTGCACCTCGCCGTTAAATCCAACGGGTACGAAAAATTTTACTTCAGCTTTTACGCCGTTTTTTTCTCCCGAAATAACGGTATACCCCATACCGTGACGACAGGAGTAGTTATCCAGCTCGGTTTTTACAGGCGACCAGCCGGGGTTCCAAACGGTGTCTCCGTCTTTAATGTAAAAATAGCGTCCGCCCATATCCACGGGCACATTATTATAGCGGTAACGGGTGATGCGGCGGAGTCTTGCGTCCTTATAGAAGCTGTATCCTCCCGCCGTATTGGAAATAAGGGAGAAAAATCCCTCCGTTCCCAAATAATTTATCCATGGGTAAGGCGTTCTTGGTGATGTTATGACATACTCGCGGTTAAGGTCGTCAAAAAAGCCGAATTTCATTGTATTTCCCTTTCCTTTCATATTGTTTCGCGGTGTTTGAAATAATTCGCAATAACTTTTATTAGTATATAACATTTTTATAAAAATTTCAAGGGCTGAAAACGTTACCATAAAAAATTTTGGGACAGGCCGCGGCATTTTTGTTTTATTTGTTGTATATAGGATAAAACGTTTTCTTATACTAATTCGGCGGTTTGTACAAGAAATATTTTCGCATTTATAAAATTATTTAGCGCAAACAAAAGCGGAACCTTTCAAATTAAAGGCTCCGCTTTCTTCTCCTTATTTTATCTCTGTTTATTTCCGTTTTTATTTCTGTTAATTTATTTGTATCACTACCGAAGCGTCTCCGTTTTCCGAAATTTCATATGCCGGTCCGTTTACTGTCTCAAAACAGGGCTTTGCTTCCTCTTCAGAAATTGCGGTCAATTCGCCGCCGGATACGGTGTAATAAGCTCCGCCCAACATTACAAGATCGTTTCTCTCTCCTGAAAATACCGCGTCGCTTGTTTCAACGGGAATCAAAACGCTCTTGTTGAGAATAACATTCACCTCGCCCGAATCGTTGGTAACGGTGAGCAGCGCCATATTAAGGTCGGGGCTTCTTGTATATTTAAGTGTTCCGGTATAAGATGCCAGTTCAGTTTCCGCTCCGCTTGCGGCGGCTATGCTGTATATTTTTACGGTATTTTCCTTTGAGTCGGTGACTGCGGTATAAACTATGCCGTCGGAATAGGCGAGAACCGATACGGGACTGCCGTATTCATGGTTGGCAAGAGAAATGGTGCCTTCAGACCGTTCGCCGTAGTATACTATTGTCTTATCCAAGGATACCGCCTTCATAAGCACGATTTTACCGTCGCCGCTGCACGAAACCGAGGATAGCTCCGCTCCGCCCGAAGTGATATAGCTTACGTCGACCTCGCTTAAAAGCGAGGCGTCGCCGTCGGCGTAATAAAGTCTTGATCTGTTTTCACCGTCTTTTGCGATAATGAACAGCTTTGAGCCGTCATAAGAAGAATAGCTGATCTTTGCCGAAGACGCATAATAGGTGGTTTCAAGCTTTATCTCGCCTTTTTCGCACCTGAACAGTCTTATGCTGTCGGCGGTGGCAGCCACAAAGTGGGTGTTGTTTATAAAATTGATCGTCTTAATCCCTTGAAGAGGTACCGCTACCGCTTCAAAAACAGGCTCCGCCGTTTCGGAGGCTTCCGTCGTGGTTTCGGTGACGGGTTCCGAGGTAGTTATATCCGGTACGGTGGTTTCTTCCGCCGATATACTTGTATCGGCGCTTATATCGGTGGTTTCGTTTTCAGCGGTTTCGGACGATGCCGTGGTTTCCGTCGGCTCGGTCACAGGGGGCTCCGTTTCGGTGGGAGTTTCAGTGACCGGTTCCGTTACGGGAGGCTCGGTGGCGGAATTTGGCATAGAAATATTGATATTTTCGCTGACAGGCTCCGGTGTTGTTGTAACGTCCGCCGGCAGGCCGTTGAACGGAATAAACGTATCGTCGGTAATACCGCTTTCGGAGTATTCAACAACCGTTATTTCCTTTAGCTCCCTTATTTCCGAGAGCATTGACGCCGGAACGGATATCTTCGCTCCGGAGAAGCCGAGTGAATCGTCAAGCGCAGATGTGTTTTCGTAATGACTTCCGTCAGCTAAATAAAGAAGGCTTATGCTGATATTATTATAGTCTTCGATTACCGACAGTCCCATAGTTATTTCATTGTACTTAAGCGGCTTTCGGAACGAAACGTACAGGTCGGAGAATTCCTCCACACCGCTGTTTACCGAAAGTACCGCAAATTGCTCTTCGGCGGCGGCAAGCCGCTCTCTGGCATTTTCCGCTCCGCCGTCGGTGATGTTGTAGCCTTCGGAATTGTCTATATGCGGTACGCCGGAAGAACCAAGGGAAACGGCTGCAACGGCTGCGGCGGTGACCACGCTGCACGCTGCGGCGGCCGCTGTCCATCTGCGGATCACAAGGACTTTGCTTTTTACATTACGGCTTTTTCGCTTGGCATTGCGTTTTACCCTTTCGGTGTCAACGGTATAACTCTCCATAAGCTGTCTGTAAAATTCTTTTTTATCCACATGCTTCCCTCCTTCCTAAAGTTTAAATTTTTTCTTTTGCCGTTCTATCGTGCGGTACAGCTTGTTTTTTACTGCCGAAAGATTCATGTCCAGCTCGACGGCAATATCCGCAAGCTTCATATCGCAGACAAAATAGAGGTAGAAAATTTTTCCGGTTAATTCGTCCGTATTTGCTATATCCTCAAAAATTTCGCGGGCAAGAAGCTCGTCGCACAGAATGTCCTCAAAATTTTTCTGAGTTTTGGACATCTCGTTTTCTATCATAACCATCTGTTCATCGGTGTAGTCGGAAAAGCTTTCGGTGACGCTGTGCCGTTTTTGAGCGCTGTAATAGCTTTTGCACTCGAATTTTGCAATGCTTATCAGAAAAGCTTCGGCGTTTTCTATGTCGTCGTAGCCTTTTTTGATGATGCGCTGATAAAATCTGGCGTAGATATTCTGAAGAATATCCTCCGCGTCAAGTATGTTTCCGCATTTACTGATGACAAATCTGGTGAGAGATTTAACCGTACTGTCGTAAACGGTATTAAAGTAAGTTTCGGGAGAGGCTTCACCTTTTCGGTTCAAGCGTTTCACCTCACTTTCCGCCTTACACTTAGTAGTAAGGACTTTATGGTAAAAAGTTTCAGCTTTTGAAATTTTGCGCGAAAATACCTTTATATTTCCTGTATATTTGATTTGGATCTTCCAATAATCAACGTAGAAAACCGAAAGAAGGTATTATGTATGAAATTTTTGTCAAAGGAACGCGCACTGACCCTGTCAATGCTTTTCGGTACAGCTTTGGCGGTTGCGCTGGGAAGCTTTTCCGCCTTTGCGGGAGAGTGTGAGGATATGCCCGAAAGGCTTTTTCGTATGCACATTCTGGCGAACTCCGACAGCAAGGAGGATCAGGAGCTAAAATATGCTCTTCGCGACTTTTTGTCCGAAGATATGCAGTATATTTTTGAAGGCTGTTCCACTGCCGAGGAAGCAAAGAACGCCGCTAAAAACAATCTTCGCGAAATCACTGTTAAGGCGCAGCAGTTTGTAAGCGACAGCGGATATGATTATAAAATAACCGCCAGCGTGGAAAAGGTGTTTTTTACTACCCGCCAATACGGCGCCGTTACCGTTCCCGCCGGGGAGTATGACGCCCTGCGCATACTGATTGGGAAAGGGGAAGGAAGAAACTGGTGGTGCGTGATGTTCCCTCCCCTTTGTTTGGGGGCAGTGGAGGAGTACGTATACAATGACGCCGATATTGACGATCCGAACAGACCGCCGGAAATAAAATTCGCGCTGTTTGAATGGCTGAAAAAGGTGTTCGGGTGATTTAGAGATTTTTCGTCAGGTATTGGCAATATATAAGTTTTTGTTTGAATGTTTTTTCATTACGGCTGAAGCGGCGTTTCGCTTGGTTTGGTTTTAAACGCGCCGGATTTATAGATGGTTCATTGATTGTTTTGCGGCGGCAGCGGGACTTTGTCCCACACACTGCTTCCTTTTTGCAGTGCAAAAAGGAAGCGAAAAAACATCCGCGGCTTTGCCGCCTGTTTATTTTTTTGCGGGATCGTCATAGGCTTTTTCAGGACGTTCACCAAAGTACGAATAAAATCTGCACTTTAGCATTCCGTTATAAAGCTTTCTTTCCTTGTCCGCATTTTTCCCGAAAATTTCGGGAAAGCTTTCCCGTGAGGTTATAACGAAAAGGCTGTTCTTCCCCAGCGGGAGCATTCGTTTCCCCATAACCCGATAAATCCCGTCCGCTTCTTCTTCGGTAAGCATACGCTGAGCGTAGGGCGGATTGGTTATGATTTTAACGGAAGTTTCGGGGTACTTAAAATCCTTTATTTCACGCTTCAGGAATTTGATGTGCTTATTGACTCCCGCTTTCCAAGCGTTTTCTTCCGCCAGCTTTACGGCATCGCCGTCTTTGTCGAAGCCGTAAAGGGCAATGTTTTCGTTTTTGACCCTTTCCTTAGCCTCGCGGAATTCTCTTTCCCATATCTCCTTATGGAAGCAGTCCCACCGGGAGGCAATAAAGCTCCTGTTCATTCCGGGGGCAACGTTCAGCTGTTTCATGGCCGCTTCTATAAGTATGGTTCCGCTTCCGCAAAAGGGGTCGCAGATAACGTCGGAGCTTCTTACATGGGCAAGATCAACCATTCCCGCCGCAAGTGTTTCTCTTATGGGCGCTTCTCCCGACCTGCTTCTGTATCCCCTTTTATGAAGGCTCGGCCCGGTAGTGTCCAGAGTGAGCAGCATAATGTTTTTTTGAAGCAGGAAGTGTACCGGAAGAGTATTTTTACTTTCGGGCAGCGACTCTGCCCTGTGTTTTTCCTTCATTCGCTCCGCGAGGGCTTTTTTTATGGTTCTTTGTATGGCGGGGATACTGGTTATTTTTGAATTTAAAGAGTGCCCCTTGGCGACAGGGAACGCGTCCTCCCTTCCCGCGAATTCTTCTATGGGGGCATTTTTTGCTCCCTCGAAGATCCCGTCGAAATCAAAGGCGTTGAATTCCCCTAAAACAATCTGTACTCTTTCGGCTGCGGAGGAAGTAATATTCATTTTGGCGATAACGCTTTCATCGCCGTCAAAAAACGCTCTCCCGTCTTTCATGGCAATATTCGTTCCCCCCGCTCTTTTTATTTCAAAGGAAAGGGTTTTTTCAAGCCCGAAAAGGCAGGGCGCGGTAAGTCGGTACATTTTTGGATCCTTTCTTTTTAAGTCGATCAATCGTAAAGCGGTATTTCTTTCGTATCGTAATTGTTCCAAAAATCCGCATAAAACGTATCGTTATCCATATTATGGCTTCTTCCGCCGCATTTTTGGGGGATATTGCTTTTTCTGTAGTATCCGATACGGGTTTCGGGGCAATTTTCTCCCGCTATAAGCCCCGTAGCCGTACAGTAGTTCAATGTGATCACATCGGGATCGGGAACAAACGACTGATCAGGTTCTCCCGCCGTGATCTCTTTCATTACATTTCCCCATACCGCCGGTATGGTGTTCCAGTTATCGCTTCTGTAAATGGGCTTATGGTTGTCCCTGCTTATTCGGTAGCAGGCGACGTATCTGGGAGTAAGCCCCACAAAGGATAACGTGGACTCATCGTTTGCGGTACCGGTTTTTCCCACAACTTCAATGTTTTCCAGATTTGCGTGTCGGCCGGAGCCGTAAAGGTTAGTGCCCGCTACAACCATTCGCATCATTCTGTTTGTGATATAGGAGGTATCGGAGGAGATTATTCTCTCGCCCACCGCGTCCTGAGATAAAACCGTTCTTCCGTCGCTGTCCACCACCTTTGAATAAAGGTAAGGCTCGTAATAAAGTCCGCCGTTTCCCATTATGGCATAAGCGGAGGCAAGCTGTGTCAGGGTAACGCCTTCGGTGATGGAACCCAAGGCAAGCGGCGAATAAGACATATCGTTGACGGGATCAAGAGTAAAGTGGAGCTTTTCGGAAAGCTGGGTGTACGCCTTTTGTATCCCCACTTTGCTGAGTACGTTTACCGCGACGGTGTTAAGCGATTCCTGCACTGCATACCATGTTGGATAGTGCAGTCCGTCGCCGAAGCTTCCTTCCTCCGCGTAGTTATGCGGCCAGCGCACCGTGTTGTCTTCGGGGTCATATCCGAACACGTTATCGTAGGGTCCGGGTCCGAAGGCGGCGGCGGGAATCTTTCCCGATTCGTTTTTAAGCATTGTGGAGTAATTTATAATATTGTTTTCAATAGCAACGGAGTATACGGACAAAGGCTTTATTGTGGAGCCTATGATCTGGGGATCCATAGTGGCTCGGTTAAAGCAGTTGTCGCCTTCCTTTTCTCCCAAGCCTCCTACCAGAGCCAAAACTGTGCCGCTGTAATCTGTTATGATAAAGGATGCCTGAATGGTGTTCTGCCTTGCCAGCTCCGCTTCGTTGATCACCGTATTGGGTGAATCGTAAACGGTATCGGGATTATAAGATTTAAGAACAAGCGAAGGATCTCTGAACATTTCCTCCAGCTTATTCTGCATATCCATATCCATATTCAGATAAGCCTTAAAGCCGCCTTTATAGAACAATTCCTTTGCGGCGTCGGAGGTAATGCCCTTAAGTTCCGCCAGATCCCTTATTATCTGATTGATTGCCGCGTCCACATACCAGTTCTGGCTTACCTCGTAGTCGCCGTTCCATTTATAGGGGGTGTAGGAATCGGCGCCTTCAACGCCCAGCTCTTCCCAAGAAACATTTTCATAGTAAAGATCGTCGTCTTCGCTGCTTTCGTCCTGTATTCCGTAATATTCGTTGTAACGCTCGTCAACATAGCCGAAATCATCCCCTTTTACGGGAAGGCGGAACCTTACCTTTTCGTTTAAGGCGTCGTTGTATTCCTGTGTGGAGATATAACCGTATTCGTACATTTTATTGAGGGCGTTCACCTGTCCCTCCCTGGTTTTGGTAAGATTTGCGTAAGGGTTTCTGATGGAGGGGGAGCGCACTATTCCCGCCAAAATCGCCGCTTCGGCTATAGTGAGCTGATCGGGCGTTTTGTCAAAATATCTCATTGAAGCGGAGGCTATGCCGAAGGTGACGCCGCCCAAAGGGATACGGTTAAGGTAGCTTTCCAAGATCTCATTTTTGGAATATTTTTTTTCAAGCTCCAGCGCGCGGAAT
>CANDLP010000027.1 GCA_947385505.1 uncultured Clostridia bacterium | reverse complement strand
CTGTGGGAAAGGCTTCGGGTGCGGGATTTCCCGCGGCAAAGCTGATCACGTTGGGATCGGCTGTGGATTTAAGTATCTCCCTTATAGCGGAAGGCTGAACACCGGCAATTCTGTATGAAAAAGCGTTCATTTTACGGCTCCTTTCCTTATGAGAAAATCAAACACACTTATAATATCACAAATCCTTTGGAAATGCAAGGGGTAAAATGAATTTTTACAAATAAAAAAACATTTTTATATTGCTCCGCCAATTAAATCTTGAAAATTTTATGCGCAGAACGGCTGTAAAAAAACAGGGAAGAAAGCCGCGGGAATATGAGCATATTTCAAAGATTACTGACAAATTATTTTGACAGATGTGCAAAAGGAAAATTCAAGATTCAATTGGGAGAGCAATAATATTCACCAATCGGAAAAGGATATAATACTATAGCAATCCGCAAAAAGAATAACACTCAACTTGTTAATCAAAAAGCTTTTATATTATTACGTTGCGTATTCGGGGCTTTGCCACGAACCCCGTTTCCTTTTTGGTGTTCAAAAAGGAAGCGGAAAAGACAGGTGCGGCTTCGCCGCTATTTATTCTTTTCTCGGATTGCTATTATTCTTTTCTAAAAGATAAACTTTGTCTATCTTTTATACTAATCCCTTTTTGAACTGTGGGATTAGTGTTTCGGGTGCAATCCCATTTTGAACTGTGGGTATTACGTCAGTTCAAAATGGGATTGGTATTAGAGCTGAAGCAGTATAACAACACCGCATTTAACATAAATCAGCCTTTCACAAACTCCGCAAACAAAAACAGCGGAAATTCCCGCGATTTTGTAATTCCGTCATAGGAAACGGGTTCCTCCAGACGCACGAGCCGAAAACCTTTTTCTATGGCGGTATTGATATATTTACTTATCGTGCGGTGATAATGAGTAGTTTTTCCCCAAAACTCGTTATCGAAGCTGTATTCGGACAAATACCTTGTCATTACCTTTGCATTCTGAAACCCGTTTTCGTCTTTTATCCAACGGCAGTCATAAAAAGCGGGGTGAACTATGGAAAAATAAAACAAGCCTTCCTTTTTTGAGATTCTGAAAGCTTCTTCAAAAAGATACTCAAAATTTTTAATATCCATAAGCACCTGATTGCAAAAAACCAAGTCAAAGCTGTCGTTTGCATAAGGCAATGCACGCTCAATATCGGCACACTCAAAACAACTGTCAGGGTATCTCTCTTTTGCCAGTTCAATCATTTTTTCAGATCCGTCGCATCCTATCGCCTCAGCGCCGGCAGAAGAAAAAAAGTCAGTATACCAACCGTAACCGCAGCCCAAATCCAAAACTCGTTTGCCTTGCAGATTCTGAAAACGCTTTGCCGCAATATACTTATTTATAGAAACATATTCGCTTTCCTCCTGCGCTGCAGTATAAATTTCCGCCGCTTTATTCCATTTATCTATGGTCTTATTTTCCATACGTTCATCTCCTTCCTTTTTTAGGGCTAACAGATAAGAGAGCGAAAGCACTTAATGCTTTCGCTCCCGAAAAATATAATATTTTCTTAAATCTTGTATTGCGTTTAAAGCATTAAGCGCCGTACTTAACGGTACTTACCTTAACGCCGGGTCCCATAGTGGAAGACACGGTGCAGGACTTGATATAAGTACCCTTTGCGGCGGCAGGCTTAGCCTTTACTACCGCGGTCATCAGCGCGTCTAAGTTCTGTTCAAGCTTCTCGCTGCCGAAGGAAGCCTTTCCGATGGGGCAGTGAATGATATTCGCCTTGTCAAGACGGTACTCGATCTTACCTGCCTTTGCTTCCTGAACAGCCTTAGCTACGTCGGGGGTAACGGTGCCCGCCTTGGGGTTGGGCATCAGTCCGCGGGGACCGAGAACCTTACCGAGACGTCCTACAACACCCATCATATCGGGAGTTGCGATAACTACGTCAAAGTCCATCCAGCCGTCCTGAATTTTCTTTACGGTATCGTCGTCGGCAACATAATCCGCGCCGGCTTCTTCCGCTTCTTTGATCTTATCGCCCTTTGCGAATACGAGAGCTCTTACGGTCTTACCTGTTCCGTTGGGAAGCACTACCGCGCCTCTTACCTGCTGATCGGCGTGACGGGAGTCAACGCCCAATCTGATATGAATTTCAACCGTTTCGTCAAACTTAGCCTTAGCGGTCTGGCACACCAAACCGAGGGCTTCGTTAGCTTCGTAGTACTTTGTTGATTCAACAAGCTTTGCGCTTTCAATATATTTTTTACCGTGTTTCATTTATTATCCTCCTTGTGGTCGATCGGTCTTTTTGGAACCTCCCACCTTAATATTGTTTTAGTCAACTACTTCTACGCCCATGGAACGGCAGGTACCTGCTATCATGGACATTGCGGCTTCGAGAGTGGCGGCGTTAAGGTCTCTCATCTTGGTTTCGGCGATCTGCTGCACCTGTGCCTTGGTTATCTTGGCAACCTTGGTCTTGTTGGGCGCACCGGACGCGGTCTCGATTCCGCAAGCTTTCTTGATCAAAACCGCCGCAGGGGGCGTTTTTGTAATAAATGAAAAGCTTCTGTCAGCGTATACGGTGATAACGACAGGAATAATA
This sequence comes from uncultured Clostridia bacterium, assembly GCA_947385505.1. Classification (GTDB taxonomy): domain Bacteria; phylum Bacillota; class Clostridia; order Oscillospirales; family Ruminococcaceae; genus Ruminiclostridium_E. Next base: position 9,605 of record CANDLP010000027.1, on the reverse strand, counting down.
AGTCCCATATCGGCCTTTGTGCGCTCGTTAAATTCCTTGGTAAACGCGGCGATGTTTACGCCGTGCTGACCGAGCGCGGGTCCTACGGGGGGAGCGGGGGTAGCTTTACCCGCCGCGATTTGTAATTTTATAAGTCCGACTACTTTCTGAGCCATTTTACTTTACCTCCAAAAACATAAAGAACTGTTAGTTGATTTTCTGAATTGATGTTAAATCAAGGGTGGTGGGCGTTTCTCTTCCAAACATGGAAACATTTACCACGGCGGTTCCCGCCGCTTCGTCAATTTCCGTTACGGTGCCCTCCAGCCCGTCAAGATTGCCCGAAACAATAGTAACCAGATCACCGACGCATACGGCGACCTCGGCGGGCTTTCTGACTACTCCGAGGTTAGCGACCTCCTCGTCGGTAAGGGGTATCGGCTTTGAACCGGGTCCGACGAAGCCCGTACAGCCTCTTGTGTTGCGGCAGATATACCATGATTCATCGGTCATTACCATTTTCACATAAACGTAACTCGGATAAATCTTGCTTTCGTAGCTTTTCATTTTTCCTTCATGCTCTTCGGTAACCGTCTCGGTAGGGACCATTACCTCTTCGATAAGATTCTGAAGATTTCTGTTCTCGACAACTTTTTTTATATTGTCGGCAACCTTTTTTTCATAGCCCGAAAACGTGTGCAAAATATACCATTTAGCTTCTGACATCGGTTATCCCCTTTTTGATCACATACTAAGCATTGTTTTCCAGATAAAATTGAACAGCAGATCCACCGCCCAAATCGCAACACCCGATACCACTATTGTTGTAAGAACTACGACGGTGTTGTTGAAAACCTGCTTTCTTGAAGGCCATGAAACCTTCTTGAACTCGGACTTTACTTCCTTGAAGTACTGAATGGGCGACTTCTTGGGCTTTTTGGCGGCAGTTGCCTTCATTGCGGCAAGCTGTTTAGCCTTTTTTTCCTTGTCCGCTGCCTTCTGAGCGCTTTTATCAAGCTCGTTTGCCATTGCAGGTCCTCCTTTTTTTACTTGGTTTCCTTATGGGGCGTGTGCTTGCGGCAGAATTTGCAGTACTTGTTAATTTCGATTCTGTCGGGGTCATTCTTCTTGTTTTTCTTGGTAATGTAGTTGCGCTGCTTGCACTCGGTACAAGCCAAAGTGATTTTAACTCTTGATGTTCCGGCCATTTCGGCACCTCCTATTTAGATTGTTCTGTTTGCTCGAACTTAAGCCTCCCTCGCGGAATTTATTTTTTGCACAAAAAAATAAACCCCTGTTTGAGGTAGTATAATTATACCACCGTATTGATTACTTGTCAATAGCTTTTCGGAAAAATTTATTTTTATTTGTTTTAAGCGTTTTCTTTTTTTGAAGCAAAAAAATCGTCGCAGAACTTATTCCACTTTATCTCGTATTTGCTGTGGCTTAAAAGAGCCATATCCCACACGCTTAACACTCCGCGTTTTTTCGCTTCTTGAACAAAATCCAACACGTATTCATTCACTTCCGCCTCAAACGCCCTTATCGTTTTCCAGCCGCGGGTATAAGCGTAATAAAGCCTTGTGTGCCCGTCAAGGGAAATATATCTTCCGTCCCTTTTCATTACGGGAATCACGATATCGTCTCCGCTTCCAATGAAATCCGACACCGCATTGACCTTGTCCCGGTCAACATAAAACTGAGAGGGCTGTATCAGGTCAATGCCCAAAGGGAAAATTTTCACCTTGGGAAATTCCGCTATAATATTTCCGCTTTTATCGCAAAAGGTTGTGATATGTTCGGCGTAAAAGCGGAAATTATCTATAAGAGGCATTACTTCCGAATAATCGTGAAAGTCGATCTCGGCGGTATTTTCGCCGGTTATGCGGAAGGAACAGGGGTATTTTTCGTCGGCTACGAAAGCGCCGTGCTGGTTCAGTACTTCTTTTGTAAATCTTGGGTCGCTGTATTCGTTAATTCGCTCTATATCCATATTCAGACTATTCCTTTCCTACTGAGGAAGTGTTTGAAAGAAGCCGTTTTATAAGTTTTTTATTTGTAAAATTTGCTCTTTGAAAGGATTATTCCCGCAAGCACGGCTGTTACGGCGGAAATCGCCAACGGAAAAATTATGCCTTCCGCATAAGGCAGTCCAGCCACATTCATTCCGTAAAAGCTGAACACCATTGTGGGGACTTCCATTACAATGGTTATAATGGCCAGCACCTTCATAACTATATTCAGGTTATTGGAAATAAGGCTTCCGCAGGTTTCCATCGTACTGGACAGGATATTCGTGTAAATATTGCTCATTTCGATAGCCTGTTTTACCTCTATGAGCACGTCCTCCAGAAGGTCCTGATCCTCCTCGTACAGCTTTATGATACGGCCTCTCAGAACTTTTTCGAGAACCGTTTCGGTGGATTTCAGGGAGGTTGAAAAGTAGACGAGAGATTTTTCCAGTCCGAGAAGCTGTATCAGCTCCTTGTTTTTCATGGACTTGTGAAGCTGATTTTCAACATAGTTGCTGATCTTGTCTATCTGTTTGAGGTATTGAAGATATCTGCCGGCTATGCGCAGCATAATGCAGAAAATAAAGCGGGTTTTAAACTGGGTCTTTATATTTTTCACCACATTGTTGGCGAAATCCTCCACTATCGGGTTTTCCTTAAGGCTTACAGTTATAACGTTGCTGAAGGTCAGAATAATGCTCATAGGGGTAGTGTAATAGGTTATTGCGTCGTCGTCAAAGCTCTGCTTTTTCCTTTTTTTGGTTCCTTTTGCTTCTTTTGCCGCTTTTTCGGCTTTTTCCGCTACGGGGTAGTCTAAAACTATCAGTGTCTGGCCTTCCTCGCTTTCGATACGGGAGGTTTCCTCTTCGTCAAGAGCGGAGCGGATAAAATCTCTGTCCACGCCAAGTTCCGTTTCCAAAAGGGAGATTTCCGATTCGGTTGGGGCGACGGCGGATACCCAGCAGCCCGGCTCCAGCTTTTCTATTTCGGCAATGGCGCTGCCTTCTGTCTTATAGTATTTCAGCATTTTTTCTCCTTTCGCGCCTGCGGCGGGAGAAAAGGAGGTCAAAAAAGCTTGTCTGCGTTCTCCCGCAAGGCGGTTGTTATTGAATTTTCGGGAATATGCCCGCACGGGTCAGGTTTCATTTTAAACATACCTTCTTTCTTGAAATGCGAAATCCGAAGTATTCGTATTATGCGGCGGCTTCCTTTTTTGGGACACAAAAAAGGAAGCGAAAAAAGAATCCCGCGGCTTTGCCGCTTTTTTATCTTCCCGCCTTTCGGCGCTTTTTCTCGGCGTACATGAGAACGTCCGATTTCTTTACCAGCTCCTCAAAATCGGGAGCTTCTCCCTTGGGAGCAATGTATATTCCCATACTGGCAGCTACGGCGTAAGGCTTTTCGGAGCCGGCGTTGTATTTATCCAGATACTTTTCAAAACGATCCCGAATTCCGCCGCGGTCTTCGTTATAAAGATACACCGCCATCATTTCATCGCCGCCGAACCTTGTACAGACGGCATCGGGCGGACAGGCGCTTTTTAATGCGCAGGCGGCGGCGTGTATCGCGCTGTCGCCTTCCTCGTGGCCAAAGCTGTCGTTTATGTTTTTAAGTCCGTCCAAATCGCACATTATTACTGCCAGAGACAGATTATCTTTCGTCACCTTTTTTATAAGTCTTTCGTATTCGGTACAGAACCCCCGTCGGTTATAAAGACCGGTAAGCACGTCGGTACCCGACATTTTTTCAATTCTTTTAAGGAGGTAGTGTTTATGCCTGAGATTTATCAGACCGCCTAAAGCGTTGTTCAGCATATTCACTGTCTGAGGTATTTTATAATAGTTGCCTACCCTGTATTCGCTGAAATGAAAGCACACATAGCCGAAGGAAACGCCCAGATAGTTAAGAGCGGTAAAGATAAGGCTTCGGCCGTCGTTAAGATAAAAATCCAGAGTGGGTATTATTTCTTTATCCCGCATTGTGTATGGGGAAAAGCCATCTCCCTTTGTTTTATTATACTCTATCATATCGCTGTCGTAAAGAACATACAGACCGTTTTCCCCGCCTAAGCTTTCCTCAGGATTCACCGATTCGTCTGTGTATTCACGCTTTATAAGGCAGCACATGGCGTACATCAGATTGCTGCCGTGCATTATGGGGGCTATATCCTCGAAAGAGGAGCATTGCTGTATCCTTGCGGAGATATCGGAAAGTATAATGTTTTCATCCTGAAAGCGGCAGAACATATTCGTCTGTTCATTAAACAGCACGGCGGCGTCGGATTTGTTTTCGCAGCAGCAGCCGCAGGATTCGTTGTACACAGGCTCGGGATCGACCTTTATATGCCCCTCCGCGTTTTCTCCGTCAAATATACTTATAAGAGACTCCACTATCTTTTCAGCCACGGTTTCATTTTTGATACAGGCGGAGGTCATTGTGGGTGAAGCGCTGTATATCGTATCAATACAATCGTAGCCAACCACCGCCACGTCTTCGGGCACGGATATGCCTTTGCTTTGAAGGAAAACCGACACCGCTATCGCCATATGATCGTTGGCGCAGACAAAGGCGCGGGGGAGCTTGTCTTGATCAATAAGCCTCTGAACCGCGGCTACCGCCGGATCCGACCAAAAATCGCCGTAGCTGACCATTTCCTTGTCAAACGGTATACCGCGCTTTTCAAGGGCGTTTTTAAAAGCTTCTATACGGCTGTCGGAAAAGCTGTTGCCTTCGGCGCCCGCTATCATATGAAAATCGGAAACGCCGTGCTTTTCCGCAAGATGATCCACCAAATTCTCAATACCCCGGCTGTGAACATATTCGATATTCAGGCAGCCATCACTGCACTGGCCTATGGAAATAACGGGAAGATTCATTTTATGGGCGCGTGCGATAATGTTACTGCACAATGCTTTATTTCCAACGCGGCTTGCATCCAGAATAACAGCGTCCGCAAAATATGAATCAAAAAGACAGTAAACCGAAGTCTGGGGATCGGTTTCTTTAAGCTCCGCGTCGGATTGAGTTATGCAGTTATAAACAAAAAGGCGAAAATCAGTATTGGAAAAGGTCTTTTCAAGAGTGTTGACAAACTCGTGACACTCTCTGTCCTGTATACGGGAGGTCAAAAGAGCTATAATTCTGTATTTTCCGATCATAACAGTACTCCGTTATACGGGGATTATCCCGTTGTTTTTGAACCTGTTTTTTATATTGCTTTTATTGTACAATATTTTTAAGGTAATGTCAATATTTTACCGCAGTAAATAAATTTCGATTTTGCAAATTACAATAATGTAATATGAACGGGGGAAAATGTCACCGCTTAAGATGGCGAAAAGGATTCTGATCCTGTATAATACAAGTAATACTAATAACCACCGCCTGCGGCGGTTATTAGTATAAACTCAAAAAAAGGAAGGGTGACGGTATTGTGAAGAAAATCATAATCGGCTTTTTATTTGCGGTTTTATTCCTTATTACGGCGGCGGCAATCGGACTTGCGGCTATGGGATACCGAATGTTCGCGGAGGCGCTGGAAAACAAGAGCCTTGACGACGCCGTAAGGGAAATTCGGGAACAAAAGAGCTTTACGCCGCTGAGCGAGCTTCCCGATACATATACGGACGCGATTATCGCGGTGGAGGATCACCGTTTTTTCAGTCACAAGGGAATCGATCCCATATCAATAGCAAGAGCGGCATGGCATAACCTTCTTTCAGGAACTCTCGCCGAGGGCGGCAGCACCATTACGCAGCAGCTTGCCAAAAATATGTTTTTTACACAGGAAAAAAGCTTTGTAAGAAAGGCGGCGGAGGTGTTTATGGCGGCGAGAATAGAAAGCGAGTTCAGCAAGGAGGAAATTCTTGAGCTTTATGTGAACAGCATTTATTTCGGAAACGGATATTACTGTGTAAAAGATGCATGCGAAGGATATTTCAACAAGCTGCCTAAGGATATGGACGATTACGAGTGTACGATGCTGGCGGGGATACCTAACGCGCCTTCGGTGTATGCGCCTACGGAAAATATCGGGCTTGCGCGGGAAAGACAGAAGCAGGTAGTGGAGAGCATGGTTCGGTTCGGATATATTTCGGACGATGAGGGAGCAAGAATTGAGGGAGAGAATATCGGGGTGAAAGCGGCGTAAATTTTTTTCGGCAACAGCGCTGTAAACAATGTTTCGGTGAAGGATTGCCCAATAGATAAAGGAAAACAGAGGGCAGCGGTGTAAAATCGGATTATTCAGTTTTCAAAGAGCGGCCTCAGAGGGATTCGGCGTTTCCGTCAAAAGCGTAAGGGGTTCCGATAGGAATGAATTCTGACTGTCCGCAAGAGGCGAAGATCGATGGATAATCTTAGAGCGTGTTCACATAAAGCTCAGCACGCATATTTTCGGCAAATTTTGCCGCCTGCTGCGTTAAAATTTTTTGAAATATGATAATATTCCTGCAAAATTTTGCCTTGCAGGCCACAAAATTGTGCTCGAAAATCTGCAAACTGATTTTATGTGAACACACTCTAATAAATTTATTCATAACCTGCCAGAGGAGGTAAATGAGCAGTATTTATAATTCTGCGGAAAAATTTCAAGGTTTTGGGCTAAGGGGGGCGGGGGTGAATATGCTTGTTTTTTATGAGCTCCTGCATTTTTTCTCCTTTCTTTGATTCTGAGCTTCGACGGGCTTGGGACTGCCTTTTTTGGTAACGGGTTACAGCGTTGTATTGCTCCGTCAATAAAATTGATTTAATTGGCTAATTGGCGGAGCAATAATATTATGGGGGATCATTTTGGGTCTTGATTTTTTTGAGCTCTGACATTTTTAACTCCTCTCTTTTTATTTTCCTGTCGGTAGAATTATATTATACTAAATGGAAAGCCGAATGTCAAGGCGGGATTTTAATTTTTGTTAAAGGTTAATAAGGGAAATAGGGATTTATATTGCAAACGTTGTATAATTTTACGATACTCAACAAAAGCTTTATAGGGGACTTGTTTATAAATGATTTTCTAAAGGAGCGATAATATTTTATAAAAAGAAACGGCTGCGTTACCGTATTGTTTCGGATTGGCGGCGAATTTTCCGTAAGGAAAATTCGGGCTGCGCCCCCTGCGGTTAGGCAGTTATTGGCGAAGGGACGGTTTTTATTGACAGACTTTTTTTATCTTCCCCCTTGACAATATTCATTGCAGGGTTTACAATTTATCTGTAAACATAAACACAATATAATAATAACACGGGAAACACAAATATGGAAAATTTATTCTTTACACAGCTTATATTGTCCACCGCCGAATTAACGGAAAAAACGTCCCATGAAACCGCACAGCTCCGACCAACTGATATTCTTGTATCGATTCTTTATTTTGCGGCGGCGCTGGTATTGATATATCTGGTGCTTGTTCTTGTGAGCAAAGCGGGAAAAAAAGATTATAACAAGCTTCATTCGGATAATTGCGGAGATGAAAAAGAAATAAACGGGGAAAACGGCAGCTGTTCAAGTGCAGCCGAAGAAAACGCAGAAACAAGCAGTTGTTTAAGTGCAGCGGAAGAAAACACAGAAACAGGCACCCGTTTGAGTGGAATCCAAAAAAAGGCGGAAATTGATACCCGTTTAAATGCTCCCAAAGAAAACGCAGAAGCAAGCAAGGCGGAAGCTCCCAAAAACGATGAAAAAGGGGGCTTGGAAGGTGAATAAAAACAGCAGAGTGCTTCTTGCCATGAGCGGCGGAGTGGACAGCTCCGCCGCGGCATTGGTTCTTAAAAAGCGGGGATTTGAGGTCATAGGCGGCACAATGCTGCTTTTGGAAGGAGAAAACGGTTTAAACGGCGTTAACGACGCGAAGGCGGCGGCTGAAAGAATGGGAATTCCCCATTATGTTTTTGATTTCAGAAAAAAGTTTGCAAATGAAGTTATAGCGCGGTTCAACAATGAATATTTAAGCGGTCTCACTCCAAATCCGTGTGTTGACTGCAACCGTTTTCTTAAATTTTCGGCAATGATGGAGGAAGCGGACAGGCTGGACTGCCGATATATTGCCACAGGGCATTACGCAAGGGTTGAATATGACGAAGATAAAAAAGCTTACTTGTTGAAAAAGGCGGTTTGCGGCGGCGAAATAAATCCCAAGGATCAATCGTATGTTTTGTACAATCTAACTCAGGAACAGCTTAAAAGAGTTATTTTTCCGCTCGGAAGCGCTGCAAAAGAAGAAGTCAGGCAGCTTGCGGAGGAAAGCGGCCTTCACAACAGCAAGAAATCCGACAGTCAGGATATCTGCTTTGTACCTGACGGAAATTACGCAGAATTTATTGAAAAATATACCGGAATAAAACCGCAAAAGGGCAGGGTTACCGACAAAAACGGCAATACTGTGGGAGAGCACGGGGGAATGATCGCTTACACCGTGGGACAAAGAAAGGGTCTTGGCATTGCCTTTGGCAAGCCTATGTACGTCATAGATAAAAATGCCCGTGATAATACTGTTACGGTGGGAGAAAACAGCGATCTGTTTTCGGAAGGACTTATCGCTTCCGATGTTAACCGGACGGCGGGATATTTAGGAGAAAAAGAAATAAGCTGCTTCGCCAAAACCCGTTACGGTCAGAAGGAAGCTCCGTGCAGAGCGGTTCCTTTGTCCCCGAATACCGTCCGCGTGCTGTTTGAACAGCCGCAAAGGGCAGTCGCAAAAGGACAGAGGGTAGTTTTTTATGATAAGGATATCGTTCTCGGCGGAGGAGTTATCACCGATGTATTAAAAACAACTTAAGGGAGCCTATATAAATCCTTGTAAAAAGAAAAAACAAACAATATTGCGTTGAAAGGAAAATACAATGTCATCTCGGAAAAGAAAAAAGAAACACAACAGTTCTACCGCTTATCTCGGTTTTTTATCGGTACTTGCGGCGGGGATAGTGATATTGCTTGTTTTAATGGCGGCGATAGGTTCCTGCAACGGTTCCGGTTCACCTTCTACGGAAAGCGGCTCCGAGCCTTCCGTTACCGCTGACGGAACAAGCGAAAGCACAGCCGTACCCGAAACGGGTACGGGAATAAGCGGAATTATAATGGGCATAGATACTCCGCCGGGCTTTGAAAAACCGGAAGAGACAGAGCCGGTAAACGCTGTGGTAAAAATTCCTTACAGCGCCGAGGATGACTGGGCTTTATACGTTATCGGGAACGACAACCCGCTTCCCGACGATTTTACCGTTGAAACAAAGGCGGTTGCGGGAGAACGCACTCTCGATTCCCGCTGTGCGGATCATGCAATACAAATGCTTAACGACGCGGCTTCTCAGGGAGTGGGGCTTTTCGTAACCTCATCTTATCGAAGCGTTGAAAAACAGGCGCAGAATATGGAAAGCTATATAAATAATCTTATCGGTCAAGGCTATTCGTCAGAGGAAGCCAAAATACAGGCGGAAAAGGAGATAGCTCTTCCCGGCCGCAGTGAGCATAACGCAGGTCTTGCCATGGACATAGTGTCAAACGATTATTGGAGCAATCACAGCGATCTGGACGAAAGCTTTGAGGAGCTGCCACAGTTTGACTGGCTTATTGACAATTCATGGAAATACGGTTTTATTCTCAGTTATCCGAAGGGCAAGG
>CANDLP010000026.1 GCA_947385505.1 uncultured Clostridia bacterium | reverse complement strand
CCACAGTTCAAAAAGGGATTAGTATTATCCACAATTCAAATGGTTATTAGTATAAGAAAGTGAGGTACATATGAAAATTGTGGTAGTGAAGAGCCCGAAATTTTTGGCAGGATTTTTAAGACTTTTTTTTGGAATTAAAAAAAACCAGAGCTGAGAAAAAAATAAAAAAATTCGATGAAGCCGCAGCTTCATCGAATTTTTTTACTTTCAGTTTATCTCAACAGCTTTCGCAAAAATGTTAATTAAATCCTTTTTGTCCGCTCCGTCGCTGTTAATCAAAGAAAACATATGCTCCCCGTTTTCCCAGCAAACCTTATATGCAACCGTACCCTCGCTTTCAAAACTGTACAAAACCGCGTTGACTTCGGAATAATTCAAAATCGCTTCCTTCTCTGTCAAATTATCTTCGTTTATCAAAACAATACCCGAATCCTCCTCAGGCTCCGAAACGGAAAAGGAATAGCAATGCTCACCAAAAATAAACTCTCCCGTCTGCATATTTGCCGTACCGCTGTCAAAAACATTCTGCGCTCCTTCCGGTATATTAAATATAAGCGCCGCCGATTCGGAAATAACAGTGCCGGTTAACACTTTCTCCGGTTCAGATTCCGATTCCGAATTCGGCTCCTCATACGAATTGCCATTCATATAGTCAGCAAATTTTTCCTGTCCTTCCTCGGCTCCGTTAGCGGCAGCCGCAGTTTCGCAGGCTTCAAATTCGATTTCCTCTTCATTTGGAATAAAGCCGGGTAAAGTGGTGGTAAGTACGACTGCAACGTCGTTTCCCACACCGTCAAAGACCGCGCTTTCCATATCACTGCCCGAAAAGCTGCCGGTATTATTAACCTGCATATGGAGAAAAACGGCGGCAGCCGCAACAAGGCAAACACAGGCGGCCGTGGAAACAGCCGGCTTTATTATTCTTATAGCCTTGAATTTTGAACCGGTACATTCGGCTTTTTTCAATATATTTTCATACATTCTTTTTTCCGCGTCTTTGTCCGGCGCTATCTTGTCAATAGCGGCAGCTATTTTTTCCTTGGTCACTTCTGTTCACCTCCTATCTTTCTTTTCAGCAGTTCTCTTGCCTCCCGCATATGGTTTCTTACCGTAGAGGAAGGCTTACGCAGCATTTTTGCTATTTCCTCTGTTTTATAACCCATATAATAATATAAATAAATTACGTCCTTGTATTTATTGGGCAGCGTCATTACTTTCTTTAAGGTTTCGTCTATCTCAAATCCGCCTTCGGCGCTTATCTCTTCACATTGATCAAGCGAGACAACACTTTTCCTCCATTTACTCTTAAGCTTATCCTTGCACAAATTCATAGCGGTGACGGAAAGCCACTTTTTCTCGTGTTCTTCACCGTTAAAGCTGTATTTTCCGCTGAGAACCTTAGCGAATACGTCTTCGGTGCAGTCCTCTGAATCAAAGCTGTTTTTCATGTATATAAAACAAACGCGGTAAACAAATTTGTAATATTTTAAATAAAAGGCTTCAAAATCCTCGTCGGGTCGCATATAAGCTTCTGACATCCGAGATTTTCTCCTTTCATAAGTATAACGATTATATCTTCTTTTTTGTCGGGGCTTTAGGAAAATTTTTTCAGATAGCCCTTAATTAAATTATACTATAAAAAGATATTTTTAGCAATAGTAAATTTTAATACCGCAGAAATCCAAAAAAACTTTTCAATTGACAAGTTAATTGTTATTATTTTTGAATTGCTGTAAATCCTAAAATAAAAACAATATAATACTAATTTCTGTTTAAATATAGACAACATCTATATTTAAACGCCAATCTTCGGTCGGCAGCCAAAATCTTAGATTTTGGTGAAATCAGTATTTAACTTTCTTTTCGGCGGCTATTGCCGCATGCCGCTTTGCGTAATCTTTAAAAATAGACTTTGTCTATTTTTAAAGCGGAAACAGTATAAATATATCACGCAATGCTATTTTTAATAAGACAGCATTCAAGCGCAGCTTTTTAACGCTGCGCTTGAAAATATCATAATCAGTTTGATTTTTACAGTTCAATATTCCCGTTCTTTTTTTAATGTCTCCCCGTATATCCTGCAATAGCTTTCATGTCTTGATGCAGCGATATTCCCCGTTTTTACCGCTTCTCTTACCGCGCAGCTGTCCTCTTTTATATGGGCGCAGTCCTTGAAGCGGCACTTATCGGTATACTCTTTAAATTCACGAAAACAATCCGCCACCTCATCTGAAGGGATAACCCCGTACCTGCTGACCTCAACGGTTGAAAAACCGGGAGTATCCGCTATATAAGTGTCACCATACGGTCGGTAAAGCTTCACTTCTCTGGTAGTGTGCTTTCCTCTGCCAAGCTTTTTGCTTATTTCTGATGTTTTATGCTCGGCTATTGGAGCAATGTATTTCATAAGGCTGGATTTGCCCACTCCCGTATTCCCTATAAGGGCGGAGGTTTTTCCTCTGAGATAGTTGCTCAGGCTTTCTGAGCCAGATCCGCCCGTATTGTCAACCATAAAGGTTTTATAGCCTATATCCGAGTATATTCGGGCATACTTCTCCGCCTGTGCCAGATCGATTTTTGTAAACGCAAATACGGTTTCTATTCCCTTGCTTTCAAAAATCGCTGTGAGCTTATCCAAAATAAAAAGGTTGGGCGGCGGTTCACAGGAGGAAACCACAAGAACCGTTATGTCGATGTTGGCAAGGGGAGGGCGTATTATCTCGTTCCTTCTTGTGAGAACGTCGGTTATTACCGTATCCGTATTGTCCTCAAACTGTAACTTAACATAATCCCCCGTAACCGGTTTTATTCCGTTCAGACGAAATACTCCTCTTGATTTGGCCTGAACCGTACCCGAAGGGGTTTCCACAGTGTAAAGGCCTCCGCTGACGCCTATTATCCTGTTTTCCTTTGACAAGCTTCTTCTCCTTTTATCGGTACATATAAACAACTGTTTGTAATATAGCTGTTATCTTTATACCGACCGTAATTTTTTACGGAAATACATTTCCTTTTTCGATCCCTTATTAAAGAGCGCCTATTTGCTGCTCGGACTGAGTCTCAGGCATTGTGAGCGGCTCGGTGGTCTGACCGGAGGTTTCTGAATCCGAATCAAAATCAAAGGGATCGGGCGAGGAAGTCGAAGCGCTGTCCTGTGACGAAGTTTGCGTCGATTCGGACTGAAGCTCCTTAAAGACATTTTCGTTAAAGGTCTTGGGCTGTTTGTCAACAGGGTCAGTGTCAAAGTTTACCTCAAGCTCTATAAGCGTTTTGCTTTGTTTGGTAACGGTATTTTCCACCACAATGCCATAGCTGTGAACGCCCGTTCCGGAAATTGCCCAGCTTATCTGTTTGCTTAAGGAAATATCCCTTATTTCGGTCAGCTCTTCCTGCAAAACTCCGTCTATATAATATTTAAAGCTGTATTCGCCGCTTGCGCTGTCGTTTATGCGCAGATCAATGCTGCTGGTCTTTTGCGGTGTTTCACCGTTGCATACATAAATGGTTACTACGGTGTTTTTCTCAACTTTTTCATTCGGCTCTATGCTCTGGCTTATAACTCTGCCCTTTTCAACGCTTCCGTCCTCGCTGGGAATATACTCGAAGAGGGGAACCAGGTCGTTGCGTTCCGCATTCTGTTTTGCGGTGGCTTCGGTAAGATTTTTAAAATTGGGTACAACGGTAAGGGTGGGAGAAGGTCCTTGGCTTACGAATATAACTACTTTTGTGCCAACCTCCGCCCTGGTTCTTGCGGGCGGCTCGGTCTTGATCACACAGTCGCGGGCGATATCATCGTTGACCATGGAAACGATCTCGGTTTTAAAGCCGCGCACTTCAAGCTGCGTTTTCGCCTCGTTCTTGGGACGGGAAGTAAAGTCGTCTATCTCCTCCATCTTTGGTCCCAAGCTTATGATAACGGTTATCTGCTGAGTGATTTTTATAGTGGAACCGGCGCCTACGCTTTGATATATAATCTCCCCTTCGGGTGCGCTGTCGTTTTCTCTGGTAAGCTGGAACCTGTATATATCACCGTACTCGCTTCTGAGTTCATCTTCGGTAAGTCCTACAAAAAGCGGGACGGTAACTTCTTCAATATTGGTGTTTTCCTGTGTGGGCACAGTATCCACCACGACTTTATACACCACAAACGCCGCCACGATAACAAACACGGCGGTTACGGCGAACAATACGGACAGCAAAGGCGAACGTCTGGGCGCTGCCTCGTCGTCGTACTCTTCCTCATATTCCTCCTGCTCTTCCTCTTCTTCGATATCCGGCTTTAGAGCATAGCCTCTCCTTGCCGCAACAGGCCCCGACGATGCGGCAGCGGGCGCGGCTTTATGATTGTTGCTTTTTCCCGAAGCGTTTTTGGAGCTTTTCTTGGCGGGCTCTGTTACCTTGTCAAAATATTTGGTGGTGCCGTCGGTTGAAAAATATTTATACTCAAAGACAATACTCGGATTTTGCTTAAACTCCTCTATATCCTTCATCATCTCTCCCGCTGTCTGATAACGCTTTGAAGGCTCCTTCTGCATTGCCTTTTCGGTTATCTCTTCAAGCCCCTCAGGTATTGAGTTATTGATTTCAGACATTTTTTTGGCATTAGTCTGCATATGCATAAGAGCTATCGCAACGGGACTGTCTCCGTCAAATGGCTTTTTGCCAGTAAGCATCTCGTACATCATTATGCCTATGGAATAAATATCGCTTCTCTCGTCGGTAACATCGCCTCTCGCCTGTTCCGGGCTTATATAGTGAACGGAACCTATCGCCTTTTCGGACATGGTTTTGTCGGTCTCGCGGTTAAAACGGGCGATGCCGAAATCCATGACCTTTATAGTGCCGTCCGATAAAAGCATCACATTCTGGGGCTTGATATCACGGTGAACTATTCCTCTGTCATGGGCGTGCTGAAGCGCCTTAAGTATCTGCATGGTAAAGTGCACCACGTCCTTCCACTTAAGAACGCCCTGTTTTGATATATACTCGGAAAGATTGATTCCGTCAATATATTCCATCACAATAAACTGAAGCTTTTCGGTAAAGCCCACATCGTAAATTTTAACTATGTTCGGGTGTGACAAAAGGGCGATTGCCTTGGACTCATTTCTGAATCTGCGCATAAAGTCTTCGCTGCCCGCAAACTCGGTTTTAAGTATCTTTACGGCAACAACCCTGTCTTCGGTTATATCTCTGGCTTTGTATATGTCCGCCATTCCGCCGACGCCGATAAGCTCAAGCAGCTCATACCTTCCGTCAAGCTTTTTTCCTATATTACTGTCCATAATATATCCGCCATTTCTCCACGCGAAATTTTCCTTTGCTATTTTCTTTTCCCTGCGCGGACGGGAAAATATACGTATACTTTATGTATATTTTTTCAATATTTTAACAAAGCCACTGTGGCGTTATCTCTTCCGCCGTTGGCAAGAGCATAGTCTATAAGCATATCACAACACCTGTTTATCGGATTGTTTACAATTATTCCCGCTATCTCGGAATCATCTCCGTAGGAATGCAGACCGTCGGAGCACAGCAAAAGAATATTGCCTTCTTCAAGATCTATTTCAAAATAATCGGGCGTGATATCCCTTGTGGCTCCTACCGCTCTTGTAAGACGGCTTCTGTAAGGGTGGGTGCGGCTTTCCGCCTCGGTGATCCTGCCTAATTCGAGAAGGCGGCGCACTTCGGTGTGATCCTTTGTCACCTGCTGCATACTTTCACCGAATATTCTGTAACAGCGGCTGTCTCCCACATTTATTATATAGGCTCTTTCAGAATATATTATCGCGGCAACGCAGGTAGTGCCCATTCCCCTTTTGTCGGGTTCGCTTCTGGCACGATCGAAAACAAAACTGTTGGCGGCGGTAACAGAAGTTATCAGCAGATTTCTGATAAAATTACGGTTGCTGCTGGTTCGAAAGCCGTCGGATATTCTGTCGCGCATAGTGTCAAGGGTCATCTGGCTGGCGCAGCTCCCCGCGTTTTCCCCGCCCATCCCGTCGCAGACAACGAGTACGGCGGCTTCTTCATTTTCGCCTAAATAGCTTGCCCATACCCGGTCTTGGTTTTCATTTCGGATAAGTCCTATGTCAGTTTTGCAATAAAATTTCATTTTATATATAAACTCCTTGTATAATTCACAATAATATTACACAACGCGTAAATTCTGTCAATGATTTTACTCTCGATTTTCTTTGATGCAAATCAGACAAATAATTATGTCCGTTTTTATCCGGAACAAATTATGCGGCTGTACTAAAAAAATTTACCGAATCGGAGTATAATTAATTTCAGAAGTTTCATTTGTCGCTTCCAGCTTGAAAATAACCGGCCGCAGTCCGTCGTTGCAGCTGCAAATTGCAATTCCGGGCTTACGGATCCAATCGCCGTAATAAAATACATCTGATTCCGCTCCGTGCGCCAGTGCGAACACATACTGATAAACCGCTTTCCAAGCTTCATCGCAAAAGCCGTCCGGTTTCGCATAATCGGCGTAAAAAACCTGACCTTCTTTCAGCATAGGACATGCGCTCAAGTTTTTTGCGCCGTATTCTTCCGCCAGTTCTTTATCAAGAGTTGTTTTTAAAACTGTAATCTTCACCTTTTTCATCGCATACCGCCTCTATAAATTATGCTAAATATTATCTCTCCTGAGCTGCCCGCAGGCTGCTTCTATATCCGCTCCCAAAGTTCTTCTGACTGTCGCGTTCAATCCGCCTTTAATCAAAGTCTGCTGAAAAACCGATACAAAGCCGCTTTTCTGATACCCGCCCTCCCTTATTTCGTTTATCGGTATAAGGTTAACGTGACACACGCCTAACGGCTTCAACAGCGATATAAGCTCTTTAGCAGTCTCCATATCGTCGTTTACTCCCTTTATAAGACTGAACTCGAAGCTTATCCTTCTGCCGGTGATCCTGAAATAATCTCCGCAAGCCTTAATAAGCTCTTTTATGGGGTATTTAAGGTTTACGGGCATGATTTCAGAGCGTTTTTCGTCGGTTGGAGCATGAAGAGATACCGATAGGGTAAGCGGAAGCTTAAGCTCCGCCAAAGCGTAAATTTTATCCGCCAATCCGCATGTAGACAGAGAAACATGCCTTAAACTCATATTTCTTCCATCCTTATGTGACAGAATATTCAGAAATTTTACCGTATTGTCGAAGTTATCCAGCGGTTCGCCGATGCCCATAAGAACCACCGAATCTATTTTACGGCCGCTGTCCCGTTCGGTTTCATATATCTGAAGAAGTATTTCAGAAGGCAGGAGGTTTCTCACAAATCCCGCCTTTGTGGAAGCGCAGAATTTGCACCCCATTTTACAGCCCGCCTGCGTGGAAAGGCAAATGCTGTTTCCGTGATGATATTCCATCAGCACGGTTTCCACCTTGTTACCGTCGGGCAGCGCATATAAGTATTTTACAGTATTATCTATGGAAGATACAAGTCTTTTTTGAATTTTCGTTGAATTTATATAAAATTTTTCAACAAGCGCCGCTTTTGTTTGTGCGGAAATATTGGTCATTTCCTCGAAGCTTTCCGCTTTTTTACAGTGGAGCCATTGAAATACCTGTAACGCACGGTATTTTTTTTCACCGATTTGTAATAATTTCTCCTGAAGCTCCTCTAAAGTCAATGATAAAATATCGATTTTTTCCAATTTTATTTAACTCTCCTGAGCGTAGCCGCAAAAAATCCGTCGCCGCCCGTTACCGTAGGCAAAAACGTTCTCATACATACGTCCTCCACTCCGCTTACGTTTATCGGCACCACTACGGGAGCAAAATCAGGATTCCTGCTCAAAAATCCCTCCACCACCTTTTCGTTCTCGTCGGTGTTGAGCGTACAGGTGGAATAAATAAGCGTTCCGCCTACTTTAACATATTTTGAAGCGGTTTCCATTATATGCTGCTGCAATATGGGCAGATCCTCAAGATTTTTCATTTCCTTGTATTTTATTTCTGGCTTTCTCCTGATTACCCCCAGACCCGAACAAACCGTGTCACAAAGCACCTTGTCCGCCTGCGGAATATTTTCGTTATAGCTGGTGGCGTCGTTAACGGCGGCAGTCACTATTGAAAGCCCAAGCCGCCTTGCCCCTTCGTTTATCATGGATACCTTTCCGTCGTACAGGTCGAAGCTGTATATCTTCCCACGGTTGGACATCATCTCGCCCATGGTAAAGGTTTTTCCTCCGGGAGCGGCGCAGAGGTCTATAACGGTTTCGTTGAATACGGGCTTTGCCACTTTACAGCATAATTGCGAAGAAATATCCTGGACATGGAACATCCCTTTCCGGTATGCGTTTGTGGCTTCAACGCCGTGTATTCTCCCTATTTCGAGACAGTCGTCAAGAAGAGCGTTTTTCTTAGCCTCTATCTTTTCCTTGGCGAATTCCGCTATAAGCTCGTCAGCGGTGCATTTAAGCGTATTTACCTTGACAAACAGCGGCGGCCTTCCAAAGCTGTCCTTTAACAGCTCAACCGTCTTTTCCTCTCCGAACATTCCCGTCCACTTTTTTACCAGCCATTTGGGACAGGAATATTCGATAGACAGCTTAGCCGCCCCCTCAAGATCTTTATAATCTATCTTTTTCCCTTCGCGGATAAAGTTCCTTAAAATACCGTTGACAAATCCCTTGCGGCTTTCCTTTGCCAGCTCGGTGCATTCGTTAACCGCCGCGCTTTCGGGAACGGCGGTATACAGAAGCTGATAAAGCCCCATTCTCAGAAGCTGCAATACGTCGATATCTATTTTATCGAACTCGGTGGAGGAATAAAGCCTTATTATGTAATCGAGGGTCATTCTCCTTTCAATAACCCCGTAAAAGAGCATTGCGGCAAACGCCTTGTCCCGATTTGAGAGCTTTTCCGAATTAAAGGTGTTGTCCAGAACTATGTTTGAATATGCGCCGTTTTGCTCCATTTTAATAAGCAGCTCCAGAACTACTTGTCTCGATGTTTTCATAAAGTTTTATTCCTTTCACTTTGTTATGGTATAATACAGTATAATTTTACCTCAAAGTCTCCGCGAAAAATGACGCAATCTGTAATATATTGCTCCCCCGATTAACTATTGAGAACCTGTCTTCACAAGATATTGCACGCGTCTTTTCGGCAAATTTTGCCGAATACTGCGTCAAAATTCCTTGAAATATACGCATATTCCTGCGGCTTTCCTCCTCGTCTTTCGACGGCCGTTCCTCGTATAAAAAATCAATCCCTTCTTCTTCCGTTTACCAGTACCAGAAGTCTTAAAAGCTGAGTTACCGCCACCATAAGACCCGCAATGTAGGTCATTGCGGCGGCGGACAGGGTTTTTCTCGCCCCCTGCATTTCGTCTTTTTCCAAAAGGAACTGAGATTCGATAGTGTTTAACGCCCGTCTGCTTGCATTAAACTCAACCGGCAGCGTAAGAAGCTGGAAAAGCACAACAAAACCGAATAAAACCACTCCTATTTCCAAAAGGAAGGGCATACTGAAAAACATTCCGATAAAGAAGAACAATATCCACGATTTGGAGCCGAACTGCGCAATGGGAACAAAAAACGAACGTATTTTTATGGGAAAATATCCCGTATTATGCTGCACAGCGTGACCCACCTCATGGGCGGCTACTCCGATAGCGGCGACGGAACTGCTGAAAAAGGTAGAGTCCGAAAGCGCTACAACGTTTTTCCGCGGATCGTAGTGATCGCTGAGCATTCCGTTTATATGAACCACGGTCACATTATAAAGACCATAGCTGTCTAAAATCTGCCTTGCTATAACGTTAGCCGGCACGCCGCTTCTGCTTTTAACGCCGCTGTACCTTTTAAAGGTGGAGTTTACCAGCGACTGCATGGCATAAGAGAATATAACCGCCGCTATCATCAGAAAATAAGCGACTCCGGGATTACTGTAAAAGAAATCAAGCATAATTTGTCCTTTCTGCACAAAAACGGTTTGGTGAATAAGCCCGAATATCAAGTATAACAGAGAATAAACACTTCGTCTGTAAAATTTTATATTCCTTTATTTATCCCAACACCGTTCCGATCTCAATCTTTCTCCCTCTCAACATATCGGTATCTCTCATTCTTTTTCCGCCCTCCGCCTGTACGTCAATAAGCCTGAGCGCTCCCCCGCCGCAAATTACACACAGCCCTTCCCCTCCGATAACCGTTCCGGGCTTCATATCGCTTCTAATATCAAGCTTTTCCGCAAAATAAACCTTAAGTCTTTTTCCGTCAATAAAAGTAAATGCGCACGGCGAAGGGGAAAGTCCTCTGATCATATTGTAAAGCATATCGGCGGATTTTGTAAAATCTATCAGACAATCCTCTTTCAGTATTCTTTCCGCATAACAGGTATTTATATCGGTTTGGGGAGTTCTGGGAGCAATTCCCTGTTCTATCTGCGCCAATGTTTCCGAAATAAGTCTTGCCCCCGTTTCAGC
The DNA here is from genome assembly GCA_947385505.1 of uncultured Clostridia bacterium. Lineage (GTDB taxonomy): Bacteria > Bacillota > Clostridia > Oscillospirales > Ruminococcaceae > Ruminiclostridium_E. The sequence continues at coordinate 2,312 of CANDLP010000026.1, read as the reverse complement.
CAGACGGTCATGCAGTTCTCCCGCCGTCATTTTCGGTGTGATTTCAACCGCTTCCTTTAATATCATATCCCCGGTGTCCAGACCTTCCGCCATATACATAGTCGTAATGCCCGTTTCCTTTTCACCGTCCATTATAACTCTCTGTATAGGCGCCGCACCTCTGTATTTCGGGAGCAGTGAGGCGTGAACGTTGACGCAGCCGTATTTTGGAAGCTCTAAAATATTCTTGGGCAATAACTGCCCGTAAGCCACCACAACAATACATTCGGGAGCAATTTTTTTCAGCGTTTCATAAGCCTTTTCCCCGTCCACGCCCTTTCTGAGAGACAAGGGCTGATACACCTCTATACCTTTTTCAAGGGAATATTCCTTTACGGGCGGCATCTGCAGCTTGTGTCCCCTGTTTTTCGGCTTATCCGGCTGCGTAAAAACCGCCTTGATATTATGTCCCGCTTCAACAAGCGCCTTCAGACAGGAAACCGCAATTTCAGGAGTGCCCATAAAAACAATGTTCATATATTACATTTTCCTTTCAGTTCACACATTCAATGCCCGTTTATCCTAACGCAGATTTTTAAATATTCTCTTATAGATATTTTAATATTTTTCGTTTTTATTCCGGCATAAATTTTACTGCGAGGAATATTTTGCCTGAAATATACAAAGCTTTAACGGGTAAGCTGAGTATCAATCTGCATCGCCTTCTACCATCTCGTCCGCAATATCGGTAAAAATAATCCCGTTAAGGTGATCTATTTCATGACAGAACGCCCGCGCCAACAAATCGGTGCCTTCCAGCTTTATTTCCTTTCCGTAGCGATTTTTTGCCGTAACCTTAACCTTTGCGGGTCTTTCCACGTATCCCCACAAATCGGGGGAGGAAAGACAGCCTTCTTTTTCCCTCTGTTTTCCTTTAGCCATAGTGATTACGGGATTTATAAGCTCTATCCTTCCCTCGCCCACATCAATTACCACGGCTCTTTTAAGAATTCCCACCTGAGGAGCGGCAAGACCAACTCCGTTAGCGGCGGTCATCGTCTCGTACATATCGTCCAGCAGTACCCAGAGACGGTCGTCAAAATCGGTAACATCCCTGCACTTCTTTCTCAAAATATCGTCCCCGAATTTTACTATTTTCCTTTTTGCCATTTTATTGGTTCCTTTCGTATCTTTTTGTATTATATGCAATGTATTTTATACCGTTTTCACATTATAACATTATATAACTTCCCCGTTAATATCTACGTAAAAGCTAACAAACGCGAAGGCCTGATCTTTATAAGCCGCCGTGACCGTATCGGAAATTATCCTCCTGAACTGTCCGTTAAAGCGGCATTTTATCACAAGCTTATGCCTGTACCTTCCCGCCATGATCCCCGTGCCCATTTTAGTGGGGCCAAGCGCGCGTATCGGTACCGTTCCGGCTTCCTGCGCCAGCCGTTCCCGAAAAAGCGACAAAAAACGTTTGGCCGCATTTTCCGAATAATCGTCCCGTAAAGCGCTGAAGCCTATAAGACATATGTCGCAAAAAGGCGGAAACAAAAGCGCTTTTCTTATTTCGATCTCCTGAGCGTAAAATTCGTCATAATCCTGTCTCGCCGCAAGCTGTAATACATAATGATCGGGGGAATAGGTCTGTAAATAGGCGCGGCCCTTTTTTCCTCCCCTTCCCGAACGCCCCACAACCTGGGTTATCAGCGAAAATGTCCTTTCATATCCCAAATAATCTCCCGCGTATAAGGCTTTATCTATCTGGAGCACCCCCACAAGGGTCACATTTTCAAAGTCAAGCCCCTTGGCTATCATCTGAGTTCCCACCATAATGTCGTATTCGCCCCTTCCGAACTCGGCAAACCGGTCGGCAAACGCATTTTTGCTCATTGTGGTATCCGCGTCCATTCTGAGAACCCTCGCCTTCGGAAAATACCGGAGTATCTCGTCCTCTATCCTTTGAGTTCCCGTTCCTTTCTGGGAAATATAGCTGCTCCCGCACTTAGGGCAAATATCCGGAGTTTTTACAGTATAACCGCAGTAGTGACAGCATAACGAATCATTTACCTTATGATAGGTAAGGGGAAGATCACAGTTGGGACACTTCATTGTTTCCCCGCATTTTATACAACTTAAATTGGTATAATACCCCCTTCTGTTCAAAAGCAGCAAGGTCTGCTCTCCGTTATTTAAGTTGATTTCTATTTCGTGGAGCAAGGCCATGCTGAAATTTCCCCGGTTGCCGTTTTCGTATTCCTCTTTCATATCTATGATATATACTTCGGGCAGATCGGATTTATTAAACCTTTCCTCCAATCTTA
>CANDLP010000025.1 GCA_947385505.1 uncultured Clostridia bacterium | reverse complement strand
CAGCCGCAAAGCTTTATATAAAAATTTTTGTTTCCGTTTTGTGCGTATTTGCGGGAACAGTATCCGCTGAGGGGGTATCGGCGGCGGTATTTCTTATATTTGGCTGTCCGGAGAAGCTTTTGTACGCCGAAAACATTTTTGCGGAGCCTGCGGTTTACGCGGCCGCACAGGTTATAAATCTGACGGTTCTTGAAATTATACAAAGTCTTACCCGTAAAAATATGCTGAGACCTGAAAAAAAGGAATGGCTTTTTCTTTTGTCAATACTGACAATTTCCTTTACAGCCATTTTTTTGCTGCAATTTATCTCGGACGGAAAGGAAAACGGTATTGTTTCTCTTTTGCCGTTTTTGGTTATGCTGTGCTTCTGCGCGGCAATAGTGATCTGCTTCAATATGACCGTTAAGCTGAACAAAGAAAAAGAAGAAAGGGAGAAAATTAAGCTTTCCGATCAGCAAAACGAGTTTCGGAAGCATTACGCCGAAAACGCAGTCAAACAGTACGACGAGATACGAAGGATACGCCACGATATGAAACACGTCTATGCGGTGATACAAACCCTTCTCAGCGAGGGCAGAACGGAGGAAATTTTTGATTTCATACAAAAAAACGCCTCGCTTATAGCGGGCGTAGAGATGTTTATCGATGTGGGCAGCGATATAATAAATTCGCTTTTAAACGCAAAGCTCAGCGAAGCAAAGCGCCGGGGGATAAATATTATCTGCAACGTGGATATAAGCCTGACGGGAATTGACGAAGCGGACATATGCAGCTTACTGGGCAATATGATAGATAACGCCGCGGAGGCCTGCGAAAAATGCGGGGAAGGGAAACGGCTGATAGAAGTAACCATGAAAAGCTTTGAGGATAAGTATCTTTTTGAGGTTTCAAATTCGGTGGCTGAAAACGTATTTGAAAATAATTCCGCTCTTGATACCACAAAAGAGGAAAAAGAGCTTCACGGCTTCGGCGTAAAAAGCATACAAAGCGTTGCGGAAAAATACAACGGAAGCTCCTGTTTCGTGCAGGAAGGGAATATGTTCAGATGTGATGTGGTTCTGATGAGATAATGCTAAGAACCTGTCGTCACAAGATATTGCACGCGTCTTTTCGGCAAATTCTGCCGATGACTGCGTTAAATTTTCTTGACTTGCGGCAGCAAGCCTGCGAAAATTTGCCTTATCCTCGACAAAATTTGCTCGAAAATCCACGCACAAATCTTGTGACGACAGGTTCTAAAAATATAAAATGATTAAGCCGCCGCTTCGGTTGTAATGAAGAATTTTCCGACGGCCGAGCGGCGGCTTCGCCTTGCTTCTTTGTGAGTTTTCACGCGGCGGATTTATAGACAGTTTCCTACAGTTTTGTAGGATTAACCGCTTTTTTTGCTATAAAATTAAAACTTATCTCTTTCCCCGACAGCCAGTCTGTCGCATCTTTCGTTTTCTTCATGCCCCGCATGTCCCTTTATCCAAGTGAATTTAACATTATGAACTTCCGTAAGCTCAAGGAGCCTGCCCCACAGATCGCTGTTCAGAGCGGGCTTTTTATCGCTTTTTACCCAGCCGTTTTTTCTCCAGCTTTTGGCCCAGCCCTTTTCTATCCCGTCAACCACATATTTGGAATCCGTCTGCAATATTACGTCGCATGGGAATTTAAGCGCCTCCAAGCCTTTAATTACTCCCGTAAGCTCCATTCTGTTATTGGTGGTATGAGCTTCCCCGCCTGATATCTCCTTTTCTTTTCCATCGCATCTTAATATTACCCCGTATCCGCCGGGACCGGGGTTTCCCGAACAGGCTCCGTCCGAAAAAATATAAACGGTTTTTCTTTCCATATAACTGTTTTCCTTTTTGTTAATTTATTTTTGGATCTTGTTTTTTATAGCTCTGAACGGCTTTCTTACCTGTATAAACACTTTGATCATAATATCGAGAAGCCTGTCGGCGACCTTGCTCACAAGAAGGCTTGTTTCTATCCCCACCGCGGCGGTAAGCAAGGCTGCTCCGTACCCCATGAATCCGAGAGGACACAAACCGAAAATACCGGGAACAATGACAGCCGCCCCCGCAAACGCGCTCATAAGTACTGCCATCATTCCTATTTTCCACGGTTTAACGGGTTTAAGCACCCTTGATACCGTAAAGAAGCTTACCGCCGTAACGGCGTAGGTTGTGACCGTAGACATAGCTTCAGTGGAAAAATTAAGACACTCGCAGATAACCGCGGAAATTATAACGCAAAGCGCTGTAGCAATGCCCTGCGGTAAAGAGGTGCGCATAATGTTTCGTATAAATCCGCCCCTTATAATGTCTGTGTTGGACTGAAGCGCAAGCAAAAAGCTGGGAGTTCCTATGGATAAAGTGCTTATAAGGGTTAGCTGAATAGGCTGAAACGGGTACGGGATAGGCAGAAATATAAATATGAATGCCAGTATGGAGGAATAAATGGTTTTTGTGAGAAACAATGTCCCGCTTCTTTGAAGATTGTTTACCGACCGTCTTCCTTCCGCTACCACCAAAGGCATTGAGGCAAAATTGCTGTCTAAAAGCACCAGATTGGACACGCTTCTTGCCGCGTCGCTTCCCGACTGCATCGCGATGGAACAGTCCGCCTCTTTAAGCGCCAATACATCGTTAACGCCGTCTCCCGTCATTCCCACGGTATGTCCCGCCGCTTTAAGCGCTTTGACCAATAAAAGCTTCTGATCCGGGGAAACACGGCCGAATACCGTATATTTTTCCGCAGCTTCGGGTATTTCTTCATCGGATATACGAGACATATCCACCGTAAGCGAGGCGTTTTTGACTCCCGCCTTGTTGGCTATTCTTGAAACGGTGACGGGATTGTCTCCCGAAATAATCTTAATATTGACGCCCTGTTTTTCAAAATATCTAAGGGTATCGGGCGCTTCCTTTCTTATAATGTCTCCTATAAATATGAGCGCTTGGGCTTTAAGGTTATCGGGAAGCTTTCCTTCGCTTAATCCCTCCTTTGAAAAAGCCAATGTAAGTACTCTCAGCCCTTCTTTTTGAGCTTTTTCGCATTTTTCTTTGATATCGCCGTATTTTTCTTTAAGAACAAATTCCGGAGCGCCGAAAACCAAGCTTCCTTCCTCGAACTCCGCCGCGCTCCATTTTCTGGCGGAGGAGAACGGTATGGTTTTTATAAGCTTTGATACGGTTTGTTTTTCTTTATCTTTGGGAGCATTGCCTTTATTCGCTCCCCACCTTTCTTTTACCGCGTTAAAGGTGGGGTTATCGTCCCCCATAACCTCCGCGAAGCGCGTTAAAGCCTTTTCAACGGGAAAATCCTTTTCAAGCGGCTCGACGCCTTCTACTCTCATTCTTCCTTCGGTGATGGTGCCAGTTTTGTCAAGACAAAGGGTGTCCACTCTTGCCAAAGTTTCGGTGCAGTACATATCTTGTGCCAAAGTCTTGTGCGCTGCCAGCCTTATGGTGCTTACCGCCATAACCACGCTTGTAAGAAGATACAGCCCTTCGGGTATCATACCGATAAGCGCCGCCGCAGTGCTTACGATAGCGCGGTCGGTAGGCTGTTCCGAAATAATAATGGAATTCACAAACAGCCCTATTGCCACGGGAACGATACATACTGCCAAAACTTTTATTATAGTATCAAGCGCTTTAAGCATAACGCTGTTGTTTTTCTTAAGATATTTGGCTCCCGCTGTGATTTTGGCGGCAAAGTTTTCGTTTCCTACTCTGTTGACTCTCGCCTTTACTTTTCCAGATATAACAAAGCTTCCCGACATCATTTCATCGCCGTTTTTTTTCAGCACGGGATCGCTTTCCCCCGTAATAAGGCTTTCGTTTACCTCGCATTCTCCTTCCACAACGATACAGTCCGAGCATATCTGCCGCCCCGGGCTTAAAATCATAAGATCGTCCGAAACAATCTCGGCGGTTTTTATTTCTTTTTTTTCTCCGTTTCTTAAAACCACCGCTTTCGGAGCGGAAATAAGGCTGAGCTTGTCCACTACTTTTTTAGCTCTTATTTCCAGAGCAATACCTATTACAATGTTAAAAAAGATAACGCCTAAGAAAAGACAGTTTTTATAAGAACCGGTAAGAAATATCAAAAACCCCAAGCCTATATTAAGCAAGTTGAAAAAAGTAAAGATATTTTCCGTAACGATTTGCTTGATGCTTTTGGTATGGCTTTCCTGTTCTCCGTTAATGCGTCCGTCTTTTATGCGGCTGTCTATTTGTGTATCTGAAAGACCGTTTTCCAGATATTTATTATTTATAAATTCCTCTTCCATAGTTTCTCTCCTTTTATATAATATACTATATTATAACATAAAAAAAGTGAAAATGGGTAAAGAAAATGTAAAAATTTTTCTAAAATTTTAGAGACTCCCTTTATTATTTTATGGATCGCTGTAATGATTTTATCAACAGTTTCGCAGAGGCTTTTCATATAACAAATTTAACAAACCGGTTAATTTGCCGATAAAAATTTTTCACCGTTTTACACAAAAATTTAAGAATAAATTATTATATTTTTTCCTTGCTCTCACTTGAAAAAAAATCTCCTTTATGATAGAATTATATTGGAAATTTGTCTGATTTTAAGCGATTATAAAATTTCCCCCAATCCTTAAAGAGAGGAATAATAAAAGCTATGAATTCTTTCGCCGATATCTTCCAGCTTATGAAGGAAAATCTACCCATCACCGACACAGCCAAAAAGCTTTTTATCGATCCTATAAAACCAATAAAGCTGAATAACAACAGGGTAGTGCTGTATGTCAACAATCCATATGAAAAAACCATCATAAACGAAAACTACGTGAATATGTTTAAAACACAGTTTTATGAGATATTGGGCTTTGAAGTGGAAATAGACATACTTACTCCGGGAGACCTTACTCCGGAGCAGAGACTTAAATTCTGCGACCCCATACCCGAGCTTGAAGACGATGTGGATATGACCAAAAAACTGGAAAGCACTCTCGCTAACAGCAATTACAACCACACCTTCGATACTTTTATAGTGGGCGACAGCAACAGGCTGGCTTATTCCGCCTGCAAAGCCATAGCGCAGGGACAAACGGGGCAGTACAATCCCTTATTCATATACAGCGAGCCGGGGCTTGGAAAGACCCACCTTTTATGCGCGGTAAAGAATCACGCCGAACAGAGTCACCCCGGTTTTAAAGTGCTTTACGTTTCCGCTGAAAATTTTGTTACCGAGTTTGTAAATTCGCTTAAATACAACACAAACGACGAATTTAAAAACAAGTACAGAAACTGCGATATGCTGCTTGTGGACGACGTGCAGTTTTTCAGCGGCAAAAAGGAGAGCCAGACAGAGCTTTTCCATACCTTTAACGAGCTGCACCAGAAAAATAAGCAGATAATACTTACCTCCGACCGTCCCCCCAAGGAAATAAACGATATAGAGGAAAGACTTCTGACCCGCTTTGAGTGGGGACTTCTGGCGGATATAAGCACTCCTGAGTTTGAAACCAGACTCGCCATTATAAAACGCAAGGCGGAGCTGCTTAATATGCACATACCCCAGAATGTTACCGAATACATGGCGGACAAGCTTAAGAAAAACATACGTCAGCTTGAGGGCGCGATAATAAAAATGAACGCGCTCACGTTGGTAACGGGCGTATCGCCTACCGTATCCATGGCTCAGAACGTTATAAAGGACGTATTGACCGATCAGCAGCCTGTGCCGGTTACCGTTGAAAGGATTATTAACGAAGTAAGTCATATATATAATGTTACGCCGGAAGAAATGGTTGGACCCAGGAGAAACAATCAGATATCTTCGGCGAGACAGGTGGCTATGTATCTTATAAACCAGATCACGGGGCTTTCCTATACGGCAATCGGAGAGGAGTTCGGCAAGAGGGACCACTCTACGGTGGTTTACGCTATAAATAAGGTTAAGGGAATTATTAAAAAGGATCCCAATTACAGGGCTACTATTGAAGATCTTGTAAAGAATATTTCAAATGAGATATAATTAGGTCTCGAAAGCCTTTATTTAACTGCTTATTGACATAAATATAATTGCTTTAACAGGGAGAAATAAGAAACGGTTTTCTCCCTGTTTGGTTTTATACTAATAACCATTTCAACACAGTGTAAAATCAAAGTTAAAATGTATAATAACCTGTTTTCACAGAATCTGCTGAAAAGACACGTGCAATATCTTTGTGAATACAGGTTATTACTTTTTTATGTATTATCGTGTAAATTCATAAACTGTCTTCGTGAAGTATTATTTTTAGTAAATTTAATTTACCCCAATTACCCCTCCGATCATACCGGAACAAAGACACAAAACCAATCTCCCGAAAAATCCCCCCATAGTTACCGAGCCGAATATTATGCTTCCCGTCAGACATATAATAAACAGCGCCGCACCGCATAAAATACCTTGTTTCAATCCTTGTCTGCGTTTTTGTCTTCCTAAAACAAACCCCGCCACAAAGCATCCCAATGTAAGTGAAAATGCGCCGAATATTCCGCTCAGCTCGACGGGGAGCTGAAGTATGTATACCGCAGCGGAGCATAAAATAAGAACGATTATTGATGCCGCCATTCCGATTATTACGGATATGCCGAAGGGTCTGTAAATGTGCTGTTTTAGATTTTTCATTTTGTTTTGGTTCCTTTCTTGTTAAATGTTGGTTAGCGAAATTTCAAATTTTTATTAAAAGCCGTCCTTTTGCAAGTCCAGGCAGGACAATGCATTTTGTCTTGGACAGGAACCCTCTATTGCAAGGTGTCCCCTCTTATTCACGTCCCTTGCGGAGCGCAGCTTACGCGTTAAGCAAGAGAATTTTGCCCTTTGCGGAGGGCGGTCAAATGGATTTCCCCCTTTGGAAACCCCGACACCCTTTGAAGAAAGGCAAGAGACTGTCGCTTCGTGCCGGTATCAGGACGGAAACTTCAATATTCCGATTTATAACGGTTACGCTAAACTATATGAATGTTTTAAGTGTGACAAGTTATATAATACTAATCCCTTTTTAAACTGTGGGATTAGTGTTTTGGGTGCAATCCCATTTTGAACTGTGGGTATTACGTCAGTTCAAAATGGGATTGGTATAAAATCGAAACAAAGTTCAATGTTGTGCAAATGATTGTCCCTAAATAATATGCAGGATAAAGGATTTTTTGACTAAAAAATAAACATTTTTTGTAAATTCTATTGACATTCCTTTCACGCTGTGATACAATCATTTATAGGTAATTTATAGTCAACGTCAAAAATATTTTGACGTTGACTATAAAACTTATTTAAATTGTCTCGCATATCCGTTTGCTTCGCTCGCTCCATGCGGATCGGCAAATAGCAAACGCCAGATATTTTTGTCGTTTGCTATAATTCGTTAAAATATATTTTGAAAGGGAAAAAGATAAAAATGGTCACAATAAGCAATCTCCAAAAAAGCTACGGTAATTTCCGTGTTTTGGACGGCCTTTATATGAATATCCCCGACGGAGAAGTCTACGGCTTTTTGGGCAAAAACGGCTGCGGCAAGACTACCACAATGAATATCCTCTGCAACGTTATCCCGAAAGACAGCGGAGAAGTGATTTTAGGCAGCGGGAGAGAGGACGAAAATATAAAAATAGGCTATCTTCCCGAAACACCGTCGCTGTTCGGATATATGAACGGGTACGAGTACTTAAAGTACATTGCCGCCTGCTGCAATTATAAGGGCGATATAAACAAGCGGGTTGACGAGGTGCTTGAAATAACAAGAATGAGGGAAGGAGCCAAGCGGCGTATTAAAGGCTATTCAAGAGGAATGAACCAAAGACTCGGCATAGCGTCCATTATTTTTGACCACCCTCAGCTGCTGATACTCGACGAGCCGACCTCCGCCCTCGACCCTGAGGGGCGTGCTGACGTTATGAACGTTATCCGCGTTTTGTCCGACATGGGATCTACCATTATATTATGCACCCATATTTTATCCGATGTAGAAAAAGCGGCGGGGAGCGTGGGAATTCTTAAGGACGGAAGGATGGCGGTGGAAGGAAAAATTTCGGATATACTGAGTCAATATTCACGAAACGAGATAGAAATAAAGCTTTACGAAACCACCGAATACGGCGTCAATGCCATAAAAGCCCTTCAGGAGCTTCCTCAGGTGGAAAAAGTGGACTTTTATGAAAGAACCGGAGCCTTCGTTATCAGAACGGTAGAAACGGAGGAGGTAACAAAACAGCTTATCGACTGCTTTAACCGAAATTCCCTTGTACCGAAGGAATTTAAAACGGTATCCGAGGGACTTGAACAAATTTATTTGAAGGTGGTGAACGGCAATGCTTAAAACGGGAATAAAAAAGGAACTGATGTTTTTTACCCGCTCTTTTAAAATGGGCGGTATAATCATAGCGGCTATCGGAATCGCTGTTTTGTCACCTCTTATGATGAAGCTGTCGGGTATGATGCTGAACAGTCTGGAAAGCTTTGACGCCTCCGATTTGGATAACGGCGTTTCCATAAATATCACCCTTGAATCCGCGGCGGGAAGGGAACTGAGAACCGAGGACATGGTCAGTTTGGAGCCGGGCGATATTATGTCGGTTTTCGGTGACGATAATCTTGCGCCCCTCGGTATTTTAAGCGCATTCGGAGATACTACTTCAACTTTTTTGCTTATTTTTATGATAGTTACAATGTCGGGCGCTGGGGGTGAACTGAAAAAACGTTCAATGATAATACCCCGTAACGCGGGCCTTTCAACCAAGCTGTATGTGCTGCCGAAATTTTTGGTGTACCCTTTGGCGGCTGCGGTTTTTTCCTTTATAGCAATAATTTCGGCAGGAGCGGTGACTAAGCTTGTTTTTGCTTCCGTGTATGAGCTGGATATTATAAAGCTTTTGCTTATAGCGCTTATTGCGGCAGTGTATAATGCGTTTATGATAACTTTGTATTTTACACTCGGCTTGTGTACGGCGAGAGCGGGTATCGCCACAATAATTCTTTACGGAGGGGGCGCGGTTCTTTCTCTGCTGTTTGCCTCCTTTGGCGCGGATAAATTTCATCCCTTTGCTCTTAAGAACGAAGCGCAGAATATTCTTATGTCGGGCGGATCCGATGTAAGCAATTTGATGTCTTCCGGCGAAGCGGATATGATAAATATATGGGGAAGCGTGGGAGTAAGTCTGCTTATTATGATTCTTTGCTATTTTATTACGGTTTTTGTTATCTCGGCTAAGAAGGTGGATAACAGAGGGGGAGATGAAATCAATCTTTAACAACAAAAAATAAAGCGGCGAAGCCGCCAATGTCTTTTTTAGCAATAAGCGGTTTTGCTTCGCAAAACCGTTTATTGCTAAAAAAGACATTGGCGGCTTCGCCGCTTATTTATTTTTTTACTGGGTTGCTATAGCATAAATCAGTATTATATTTTTTTGCCCTTTAACACCATAATAACCGACACATCGGTGTCCCAGAGCTTTTCCCCGGATTCATATTTTCTTATTCTCTCGTCGTATCTCCCGTTTGCTGTACGCTTCATTGTTTCGATTTCCTCCTCCGTAAAATGCTCCGAAAGGGAATAAATCACGGAATCCAGCCTTTCAATACTCGAATACCTGTCCGCGTTTATAATATCATGGGCAAGCTCCGAAGAAAATTTAGGATCGTCGGGGGTTAAGCCGATAGCGACATAATCGGCGCTTATATTTCCGAAGCCGTACCTTTCCATAATAACAGGCATATCGGATTCTTTCGCGCAATAGTTTCCCACGGTATATTTATCGCAGGAATCTTCGTATTTATCCGTCTTTTCCCAGAATTTTTCTTCAAATTCGGTCAGATTGTTATATTTCAGGTCGGATATTCCTTTTCTTGAAGAGAGCACAAGACAAACCCCGCCTTTTTTCAGCACGCGAAGCTGTTCGCCGTAAAAACCTTCCGGCTCGATATGTTCGCATACCGTATTGGAGATCACCGCGTCAAATGTTCCTTCGGAAAAAGGCAAAGCCAAAGCGTCCCCCTCGGTAAACTCAATGCCCTTTTCATGCTCCGCCGCAAAGCGTATCAATTCGCTGTCACGGTCGACGGCTGTTATCTCCGCGTTTGGATACCAGCGGTGAAGAGCCCCCGCTAAGGCTCCGGGACCGCAGCCTATTTCGAGAATTTTCAGGTTTTTGCTTTCGTCCAGATCAAAAGTTTTTTTCCAGCGATCCTTAAACATATCGTCAAATCTCAATTTGCGGGAGTAATAAAGAGTTTTCGGTCCCTGTATGTATTTTGACCAAATCGTATTCATAACGGAGCTCCTTTCAAATGAGGTTATTTTTGAGAAGACATTATATCGCTGTAATATAAAAAAACAGTGAACAAACGGTGAAAAATATGAGAACGATTATATATGCGACGAATTCGCCGTATGTATCGTGCAACCTATGGTTGCGAAAATTCCATGTATGGTTGGTTGATTGCAGGTAAGGATTATGTTATAATTACAGTGTAATCATAAATAAAGAAAGGAAACCCGGGAAATGACAATAGGTGAACAAATACAGAGTCTTCGCATACAAAAAGGACTTACACAGGAACGCCTTGCCGAAATGCTGGAGGTTTCGCGTCAGTCAATTTCCAAGTGGGAGCTGGGACAGGCGGTTCCGGACGTTGAAAAGATCATAAGAATGAGCGAGCTTTTTGATGTTTCTACCGACACTATTCTGCTGAGAAATCCCGAAAAACACGCGGAAAAGAAAAATCCCCTTCATTTAGGCAGTATTTATCTTATTGTAAAGGACTTTGAAAAATCGGTGGAGTTCTATGAAAAATTTCTTGACGTTAAGGTTGACAACAGATGTCGAAGCGGAAACAAGTTTGTGAAATTTTATGTTGAAAACAAGTGTATCGCTCTTATGAACGAGGAGAATCTGATCGGTCACTGCACCGATCTTAAAAGCCCGTATAAATTTGTAATGAATTTCTGGGTAGAAGAGCTTTCCGCCGAGTATGAACGTATTAAAGCGCTGAAAATCGGAAGCGTAAGCGAAATACGCGAAGCGTATCCCACCTATCATTATTTTCATCTTACCGATCCCGACAACAATATTATAGAAATTACCGGAGGATATCATATGAGCGAAAATATTTGCCAAAGCTGCGGAATGGATATGAAGGAAAGCGATTTCGGAACCAACGCGGATAAAACCCTTAATAAGGAATACTGTAAATACTGTTTTGCAAACGGAGGTTTTTTAAAGAACCAGACTTTGGAGGAGTGTATTGAAAGCGGAATTCCGTTTCTTGTTGAAGACGGAATATGTAAAACAGAGGATGAAGCGAGAGAAAAGCTTAAAACGGTTATACCGAAATTAAAAAGGTGGAAAGGGAATGATATATAATTAAAAGTAAAACAGATCCTCAAATTTTTTATCCAACGCAATACACAAAATCAAAGCCAATTTGGCTGTGGGATTAAACTGCCCCGTTTCAATTGAGCTGATAGTGTTTCTCGACACGCCCACCAGTTCCGCCAGACCGCTCTGGGATAAGCTCTTTTCCGTTCTCGCTTCTTTAAGGTTATTTTTTAGTACTAATTTATCGTCCATTCTTTGACCGTCCTATTTCTGCTTTAATGCTTTGCCCTGTCACCTGATAAAGCTCAGAACTGCCATTACCGCCGAGTAAATGCCCATAACCGTCCAGAGCGCCGCCAGCAGTATTTCATGTTTTCTTTTAAGTTTTACCGCTTTATATATCCAAAGCCCCGCCCCCGCCGACATAATTATGCAAAAATAACCGTAATTTGTGTTGTCAAAAATCAAACGCTCGGAAAGCATAAGCGCAAAGGTGACCAAAAGGGCGATAAGTCCGCCTATTCTCTGAGCTTTGCCTATAATTTCAAGTTCATATATGTCCTTGTTTTGATTTTCGTTTCTTGAAGCCTTTAAAATATCTTCTTTATTCATTTTAACTCCTTTTCCAAAATTTCCTTTTTGTCCATAATTTCTGTCCATAATAAAAGCCTTTCTCCCGTTTAATTAAAGATATCGATATATTTTGGAAATAAACTTGCCAAGTTTTCTTGTCATTATTATAGCACTGCCAAGTTTACTTGTCAATATATTTTCATAATTATTTTATTTTTTTTAAATTACACTATTAAAGCAATTTTCACAAAAATTTTTCATAACCATTGCAATTTTAAAAAAAATGTGCTATAATTGTAAATAATAACAAAAATGTGAGAAAAATCGGAATAATATTTACTTTTAATATATTTATATTACGGAGGATTTTGCTTTGGTACGTGTAACTGTCGATCAGAATAAGTGTATAGGCTGTAATGCCTGTATAAGAGCATGTCCCGTGCCTTCCGCCAATAAGACGGAAAACGGTAAGGTTCAGTGCATTTACGACGAGTGTATTCGATGCGGCGAGTGCATAAAAGCCTGCCCTCACGGCGCAAGAGACTATATTGACGATATAGACGTTTTGCTGGATCTGATGAAGGGCGGAAACGTTTCAGTTATTGTTGACCCCGCTATCAAATCCGCTTTTGACGGAAGCTGGCGTCATGTGCTTAAATGGCTTAAGAGCAACGGCGCACGCGAAATATACGACGGCGCTTTTGGTGCGGATATCTGCACATATATGCATATTGAGTATTTAAAATCGCATCCGGGTACAAAGGTGGTATCTCAGCCCTGCGCCGCGATTGTGAACTATGCCGAGAAACAGAAAAGCGAGTTGCTCTCAAAGCTTTCTCCCGTTCAAAGTCCTTTGATGTGCGCTGCCATATAAATAATAAATTATCTGGAAGTGTTCCAATTCCGTCCTTATATCTTATG
>CANDLP010000024.1 GCA_947385505.1 uncultured Clostridia bacterium | reverse complement strand
CCGCTGACGCGGACACTGGCACGGAAACGAGTACGGACACTGAGACGGAAACCACAACCTCTTCTGATTCTTCCTCTTCCACTGAATCCACAAGTACGACTTCAACATCGTCTGGCGATTTTTCATCTCAGGAGGAAAAGGAAACCTCATCTTTGCTTGCGGAGCCTGACGATCCGTTTGCGGCAGGAGGAAAGGCGGATATTTTAAATCACGGCTTTTTCAGAATGATTATTTTTATTCTGGGCATACCTTTGACGCTGTTTTTGATCGGAATGGCGGCAGCGGGTATAATACGGTCGCTTAACAAAAAGCAAAACCAAAGATTGAAGTTCTTCAAGAACGGGGAACCGTGTAAAGCGGTTAAGGAGATGCTGAAATTTTCTCTTCAGCTTTTGGAGCTGAAAGGAATTTACCGCCAAAAGGGCGAAACGCCGGAAGAATTTGCGTTCAGAGCGGACAAAACATTAAAATCGGGCAATGTTTTCCGAGACGCCGTTCCTTTTTACGAAAGAGCGGAGTTCTGTGCGGCTCCCGAATTCACGAAGGAGGAGCAGCTTCTGGTGTTCGGAAGCGTGTCAAAATTACTTAAAATTACTTTGGAAGGAATGAACGGGCCGAAGAGATTCGCTGTAAGGGTAAGGCTGTTCGGCAAGAGCTCCCGGCGAAGAAAGGCGAAACGTTGAAATGGACAAGCTGAAAATATTAAAGGAAATATTCGGTCATTCCCAATTCAGACCGGGGCAGGAAAACGCCGTAGACTGCCTTCTCAGCGGAAGGGATCTTCTTTCGGTTATGCCCACGGGGGCGGGAAAATCCGTTTGCTATCAGCTTCCCGCGCTTATGCTTGAAGGAATTACGATAGTTATATCGCCGCTGATCTCCCTTATGAAGGATCAGGCGATGTCGCTGGTGCAGAATGGCGTTAAGGCGGCTTTTCTTAACAGCTCCCTGTCCTTTGAGGAGTATCTTGTTACGCTCCGAATGATAACGGACGGAGCGTATAAGATCGTGTTTGTTGCGCCCGAACGTCTTGAAACCGAGGCTTTTGCCGATTTTGCCCAAAAAGGGAAAATATCTATGGTGACGGTGGACGAAGCCCACTGTATAAGCCAGTGGGGTCAGGATTTCCGTCCCAGCTATCTGCATATCTCAAGCTTTATCAATTCGCTCCCACGCCGTCCTGTGGTCGGCGCTTTTACAGCTACCGCCACCGATAAGGTTCGGGAGGACATTAAGTTAAAATTGGGTCTTACGGATCCGCTGGAAATAATGACTGGCTTCGACCGTCCGAACCTGTATTTCAGCGTGATAAAAGTGCCCAACAAGGATAAGCCCCAAACTCTTATGAAGCTTCTCGGCGAGTTTTCCGACCGAAGCGGCATAATTTACTGCTCCACAAGAAAACAGACGGAATTCGTATGCGACTTGTGCAACACAAACGGAGTGCCCGCGGTAATGTATCACGCGGGAATGAGCGACAGCGGCCGAATGAAGAGTCAAGAGGACTTTATTTACGACCGCGTAAGAGTTATGGCGGCAACAAACGCTTTCGGCATGGGAATAGACAAATCCAACGTGGGTTTCGTTATCCATTACAGTATGCCGAAAAGCCCCGAAGCTTATTATCAGGAGGCGGGAAGAGCGGGGCGCGACGGTACCGCGGCGGACTGCGTGCTTTTATACTGCCCCGGAGACGTAAAAACCGCCGAATTTTTTATTGACAATATGGCCGGAGAAGAGCTTACTACGAGCCAGCTCAGGGAAGCCAAAGCTCAGGACAGAAAACGCCTGAACGCAATGGTGGAATACTGCTCAACAAACGAATGTCTCAGAGCTTTTCTTTTAAGATATTTCGGGGAAAAGTGCGAAAGCTGTTCCGGCTGCTCAAACTGCGCCGCCGAGTTTCGCGAGGAGGACATAACCGAGGATTCCCAAAAGATAATAAGCTGTGTTTTCCGATTGAGCCAAAGGGGGATAAAATTTGCCGCTGGAGCCATCAGCGATGTGCTTACGGGAAAAGGCAACAGCCGAACGGAAATGTTCGATCTGTCCACTCTTTCCACTTACGGAATAATGGCAGGGCAAAAGCGGAAAAAGATAAGCGAGACGATAAACACTCTGGTGCTGCTGGGCTATTTAAGCCGCAACGACGAAGAATACAGGAATATATCCATTACCGAAAAGGGGCACAATGCGGTTAAAAACAGAGACAGAATAACCGTAAAAGTTCCTGTGAGAAAGAAGGTTATCGGAGGCGGTTACGGCGATTTAGAGTTCCGCGCCGCCTATGAAAGCTCGGCTTCGGCTTTGGGGGCATTGTCGGGTTCGGGCGCGGAAAGCGTTCGGCTTAAAAGAGCCGAGATCGGTATCGCCGACGACGGTCTGCTTCAAAGACTTAAGGAGGTCAGGACAAAGGAAGCGGCAAAGGAAAGGCTTCCCGCGTATATGGTATTTTCCAACGCGGCGTTGGAGGATATGGCTAAGAAAAAACCGCTTACAGAAGAGGAGTTTTTAAGTGTAAGCGGAGTGGGCGACGCTAAGCTTACGAGATACGGAGAGGTATTTTTAAAGGCGATTTCGGAGTATCTGGCGGAGAAGGGAAAAGCCGAAAATTAGCCGAAACCCGTATTAAGCGAAACCCGTTATGATAAAACACTATAACAGAAAGGATATGTATAATTGAACCTTCCGCCGGAGGATTTAATTATATCGGGTGAACAAATGAACTACCGTAAATTGGGAAAAACAGGTTTAAAAGTCAGCGAGGTGGGCTTAGGCGGCGAATGGCTTGAACGCCACAGCGCCGAAGAGGTCAAAGCCGTTGTTGAACAGTGCGAAAGCTTGGGTATAAACATACTTGACTGTTGGATGAGCGAGCCTAATGTTCGTTCAAATATCGGCGCGGCTATTAAAAATCACCGCAAAAAATGGATCGTTCAAGGGCATATCGGCTCTACCTGGCAAAACGGTCAATATGTAAGAAGCCGCGATTTGGAAAAGGCGGTTCCCGCCTTTGAGGATTTGCTTGCGCGTTTTCAGACAGACTATGTGGATTTGGGAATGATACATTTTGTAGATTCCCCCGACGAATTCGACCGGCTTCAGGACAGCGATTTTATTCGATATATAAAGGAACTTAAAGCGAAGGGAACCGTTCGTCATATCGGATTGTCCACTCATAACCCGTTTGTCGGCCAGTTAGCTGCAAAATCGGGATATATTGAAATGATTATGTTCAGCGTAAATCCCGCCTTTGATATGATGCCCGGCAGCGATAATTTAGACGATCTGTTCGGGGAGGAAACATATAACAACGCTCTTAACGGAGTCGCCCCGGAACGGGCGGAGCTGTACCGTTTATGCGAAGCGAACGAAATAGGCATTACCGTTATGAAAGGATACGCGGGAGGAAGGCTTTTTAACGAGAAGGCTTCGCCCTTCGGCGCAGCGTTAACGCCTGTTCAATGTCTCCATTATGCGCTTACCCGACCCGCCGTAGCAAGCGTTATGGTAGGCTTCGACACTCCCGAACACGTAAAGGCCGCCTGCGCTTATGAAACCGCAACCGCCGACGAAAAGGACTACGCAAAGGTTCTTGCCTCCGCTCCGAAGCACGCTTATTCCAAAGGGCAGTGCACCTACTGCGGACACTGCGCCCCCTGTCCGTCGGGAATCGACATAGCGATGGTGAATAAATTTTACGATCTTGCAGTTATGCAAAATGAAACGCCCGCCACATTAAAGGCGCACTATTCGGAGCTTTCCGCCCACGGCGGCGATTGCATAGGCTGCGGCGGCTGTGAAAGCAGATGTCCGTTCGGCGTAAATATCATTCAAAAAATGGCGGCCGCAAAAGAACTGTTTGGAGTCTGACAGTTTTGTCAGGACAAATCTTTTTCTTTAATGACAGGATTTCATTCCGATATTCTGATACAATGTATATATCGGCAGCGGAAAGGAAGATGTTATGGAGTGGCTTACTTGCATAAAAGGCGCAATAGACTATATGGAAAGCAATCTGCTGAACATTAAAAGTCCGGAAGATGTGGCGAAACATCTGAATATATCGACTCTGTATTTACAGAAGGGTTTTCAGATTATCACCGGTTACAATATCGGAGAATATATCCGAAACCGGCGGCTTTATCTTGCGGCTTTGCGGTTGGCGGACAGCGGGGATAAAATAATAGACGTGGCTCTCGAGTACGGATATGAAACCCCCGAAAGCTTTACAAAAGCCTTTGCCCGCTTCCACGGCGCAGCGCCCTCCGAAATACGAAAGGACAGAACGCGTATCAAAACCTTTCTTCCGCTGCGGGTACACATTATTATTCAAGGAGGATACGGTATGGATTTTGTTGTTGAAAAAATGGCGGCGTTTCAGGTGATCGGTTTTTCGAGAGAGTTTCTGTTTGACACTTCCCAAAATGAAATCCCGAAATTTTGGGACGAAATTTGTAAGAAATTTTGCGAGAAAAACCTGTTGAAAGGAAACGCCCCCGAAAACGAAGTGGAGCAGGCGATATATGAAAATCACATAGGCGATTTCGGCATATGTATCGACGACATCGGAAAAGACGGCAAGTTCCGCTATATGATCGCGGGCAGATATGCTGGCGGCAATGTTCCCAAAGGAATGGAGCTGCATGAAATTCCCGCCGCCCAATGGGCAAAATTCAAGTGCGTCGGCGCTATGCCCACAGCTTTACAGACGGTAAACGATCAGATCTGGAAAGAATGGCTGCCGGGGAACAGGGAATATGAGCTTGACGGAAGGTTTAATATTGAATGGTATTCCGATTCCGGCGATACGCAGAGTGAGGATTATCAGAGCGCGATATGGATTCCGGTAAGATCTAAAGAATAAATTAAATAAATTATTGCACATAAAATTGTAATCTGCCCCTTGACAATAACCGAAAAAAGTGCTATCATATACATAATTTCAATATTAACACACAAAAACAGAGACAAAGACAGTAGGTTAAAGCCGAAACTCCCAGAGAGCCGCGGAGGGTGCGAACGCGGCAGCGGTACGCTTATACCGAATATCACTTTGTAGTTGCAGGCTGAAAGGATTTTTCGGATTTCAGATATTTTCCGATTAAGCCCCGCCGTTTTTTCCGCGTTAAGGAAAGCCGTTTGTCTGAATGGTCTAATGGGTGGTTACAAGCGCTCCTTGTCCCGTTATTCGGGATAGGGAGCTTTTTATTTTTCTTGTATAACAATGCTGCCCGACTATAATTATTGATTGTGAGGGAAAAATATATGAATATATGTGCGGTTTCCTTCAGCGGACGTTCCGACGGTAACTGCGCGAAAATTACGGAGCTGATAAGAAATCAGTTTGACGGGTGCGTCAGTGTATTTGATTTTTCCGCTTCGGATATCAGCCCCTGTGGGAAATGCGGTTACGATTGCTTTGAAAAAGCGGAAAATTGCCCGTATATAAATGATTCGGTCTACGGTATTTACGAAGCGGTTACTGAAAGCGATATGACGTTTTTTATCGTACCGAATTACTGCGACTATCCCTGTTCTCTTTTCTTCGCCTTTAACGAGCGGAGCCAGTGTTATTTTCAGAAAAATCCCGCCCGCCTTGAAAAATATCTTTCGGTAAGAAAAAAGTTTATTGTTGTAAGCAACACCAACCGCGAAAATTTTGTCGCCGCTTTTCGTTATCAGGTGGCGGAAGGTGCCGAACCCGAAATATTGTTCCTGTCTGCCAAACGCTTTGGGAAAAAGAGTATAAACGGGGACATCACCGATTCGGAGGAAGCGGAGGAGCTTATAAAACAGTACGCAAAAATGGAATTGAAGGAATTCGGCGATTCGCTTAAGGTATAGGCTTTACCACAGGAGGTGTCGTCGCAATGACAGAAGAAGTAAGAAAGCGGGTATATGAATTATTGGCAGAAGATAACTCCGGTCACGGCAAGGAACATATTGAAAGAGTTTTAAAAATGTCTTTAAAATTTGCTGAAACGGAACATGCCGATAAAGAAACTGTCGCTTTAACAGCGCTGCTGCATGATGTTGACGATTATAAATTATTCGGGGCTGAAAACGCCGCTAACTTGACAAACACCGAAAGAATCTTAAAGCAGTGCTCCGTCGAAGGCAATATTAAGGAGCGGGTTTTAACCGCAGTTAAAGCTATCGGTTACAGTAAAAGGCTGCAAGGCGTCACTCCGGTAACCATTGAGGGCAAGATAGTATCGGACGCCGATATGTGTGACGCTGTGGGTGTAACGGGGATACTTCGCAGCTATCGGTATAATTTGGCTCACGGCAATTTGTTTTTTGACAGAAATATATACCCCGTCACAAACATGTCGGCGGCTGAATATATGGCAAAAAATGGCGGAACGGTTGTCACTCATATGTTTGAAAAATCACTCAGGCTAAAGGATCTGATGCTGACGGATTCGGGAAAAAAAGAGGCGATAGAAAGACATAATATAACGGTAGAATTCCTTTATCACTTTTTTGAAGAAGAAAACGCTCCGGAGTGGATCGATTATCTGGATAATTATTTAAACAAAACAATGCTATAAATTATATACCCAAAGAAAGGAACAAAACAATGTACGAAAAAGTAAACCCTTCCCTCTCCCCCGTAGAGCGGGAAAAGAAAATCAAAAAGTTCTGGGACGACAACAAAATCTTTGAAAAATCCATGGAGGCGCACAAGGGCGACCGCTCCTATGTATTCTACGACGGCCCCCCCACCGCCAACGGAAAACCCCATATCGGACACGTAGAGACCCGCGCTTTCAAGGATATGATCCCCCGTTATCACGCCATGAAAGGCGCTTTCGTACCCCGCAAAGCGGGCTGGGACACTCACGGACTCCCCGTTGAGCTTGAAGTAGAGAAAAAACTGGGGCTGGACGGTAAAGAGCAGATCGAAAAGTACGGTCTTGAGCCTTTTATCAAGGAGTGCAAGGAAAGCGTATGGAAATATAAGGGAATGTGGGAGGATTTTTCCCGCACCGTAGGCTTCTGGGCTGATATGGACGCCCCTTACGTTACCTATCACAATGACTTTATCGAATCCGAATGGTGGGCGCTTAAGCAGATTTGGGAAAAAGACCTTTTGTATAAGGGCTTTAAGATAGTTCCCTACTGCCCACGCTGCGGCACCCCCTTATCCTCTCACGAAGTTGCGCAGGGCTATAAGGACGTTAAGGAAAGATCGGCTATCGCAAGATTCAAGGCAAAAGGGGAAGACGCTTATTTCCTCGCGTGGACAACCACCCCTTGGACTCTGCCCTCAAACGTCGCCCTTTGTGTAAACCCCGATGAAACCTATGTAAAGGTAAAGAGCGGTGAGTACACCTACTATATGGCGGAAGCCCTTGTTTCCGTTGTTTTGGAGGAAGGCTGGGAGATACTGGAGCATTATCAGGGAAAAGAGCTTGAATACAAGGAATACGAGCCTTTGTTCGCTTTTGTTTCCCCCAAAGAAAAATGCTGGTACGTTACCTGCGACAGCTATGTAACTCTTACCGACGGTACCGGTATCGTTCATATTGCCCCCGCCTTCGGTGAGGACGACGCCAACGTGGGAAGAAACTACGGGCTTCCCTTAGTTCAGCTTGTGGACGCAAAAGGTGAGATGACCGAAGAAACACCTTGGGCGGGAACCTTCTGTAAGGACGCGGACAAGGAAGTTCTCAAAGACCTTAAGGAAAGAGGGCTTTTATTCAGCGCGCCTTCCTTTGAACACAGCTATCCCTTCTGCTGGCGCTGCGATACCCCGCTTATCTACTATGCAAGAAACAGTTGGTTTATCAAAATGTCCGCAGTGCGCGAAAAAATGATCGCCAATAACGAGACCGTTAACTGGATACCCGAAAGCGTAGGCAAAAACCGCTTCGGCGACTGGATCGCCAATGCACAGGACTGGGCTTTAAGCCGCAACCGCTATTGGGGCACCCCTTTGAACATCTGGGAGTGCGAATGCGGTCACCGTCACTCAATAGGCAGCATTGAAGAGCTTAAGTCAATGAGCAAAAACTGCCCCGACGATATCGAGCTTCATAAGCCTTATATAGACGCGGTAACAATAACCTGCCCCCAATGCGGAAAGGAAATGCACCGCGTTCCCGAAGTAATAGACTGTTGGTTTGACAGCGGTTCCATGCCTTTCGCCCAGCATCACTATCCCTTTGAAAACAAAGAGCTGTTCGAGTCACAGTTCCCTGCCGATTTCATTTCCGAAGCGGTGGATCAGACAAGGGGCTGGTTCTACTCCCTCCTCGCCATCTCCACCCTTGTGTTCGATAAGGCGCCTTATAAGAATGTCCTTGTTTTGGGACTGGTGCAGGACGAAGAGGGGCGCAAAATGTCCAAACACTTGGGCAATACGGTAGATCCCTTTGAAGCCTTGGAAAAATACGGCTCCGACGCTATACGCTGGTATTTTTACACCAACAGCGCCCCTTGGCTCCCCAACCGTTTTTCGGGAAAGGCGGTAACCGAGGGACAGAGAAAGTATATTTCCACCCTTTGGAACACCTACGCCTTTTTCGTGCTTTATGCCAATATAGACGATTTCGACGCGGGAAAATACAAGCTTGAACCCGAAAAGCTGTCTATAATGGACAAATGGCTTTTATCAAGGCTCAATACCCTTATAAAAACAGTGGACGGAAATTTAGCCGAGTATCGTATACCCGAAGCGGCAAAGGCGTTACAGGATTTTGTGGACGAAATGTCAAACTGGTATGTAAGAAGAAGCCGCGAAAGATTCTGGCAGAAGGAGCTTAACCAGGATAAGATCAACGCCTATATGACCTTATACACCGCTTTGGTGGCAACGGCGAAGCTTACGGCGCCCATGACGCCTTTTGTTGCCGAGGACATTTACCGCAATTTGGTCTGCACCAACGACGCTAACGCCGCCGAAAGCGTTCATCTCTGCTCATATCCTGTATGTGACGAAAGCCTTATTGACAGCGCACTTGAAGAAAACATGGAAACGGTGCTTCAGATAAAGACTTTAGGTCTCGCCGCAAGGAACGCCGCCGCCATAAAGAGCCGCCAGCCCTTGTCCGAGATATTGGTTCAGTCGGAAAATAAGCTTGAGGATATGTTTAAGGAAATAGTTACCTCCGAGCTTAACGTAAAGAAGCTTGAATTTAAAGAAGATGTTTCCGAATATACGGTTTATTCCTTTAAGCCTCAGCTTAAGCTTTTGGGGGCAAAATACGGAAAGCAGCTTAACGAGATAAGGACCGCTCTTTCCGAAATCGACGGCGCAAAGGCGATGGCTGAGCTTAAGAATACGGGGGTAATGACCGTTGCTTTGTCCGCGGGGGATATTAAGCTTACGGAAGAGGAGCTTCTGATAGACGTTTCCCGTAAGGAAGGGTACTCGGTGGCTTCCGACAGGGGGGTTACCGTGGTTCTTAATACACAGCTTGACGAAAAGCTTATTGAAGAGGGGTTTGTCAGGGAAATCATAAGCAAGATCCAGACAATGCGCAAGGACGCGGGATTTGAAGTTATGGACAACATTCGCGTCTACTGTTCCGGCAACGAGAAAATAAAGGGCATTATCGAGAGGAATAAGGCGGAAATATCGGAAAATACTCTTACCGTGGAAGTTGAATTCGGAAATAGCGGAGGATATGCGGCGGATTGGGATATCAACGGCGAAAAGGTTTCATTCGGGGTTGAGAAAGTGTAAAGGGCGCCTCTAAATATAACGTAAAAGAAAGGAATGCAGAAAATGCAAGTCAAAAAAAGCGAATATCTTGAAAAAATAAGGCCTGCGGCAAAAAAACTGGTAGACCTGTTATGTGAAAAATACGAATATTGTTCCCTTCTCGGCTCAGACAGCGAAAGCGTCACATATCGGGTATCCGCCGGCGGCATAAGCGTTGTTCCCAGCGACGTTCACAATAAGCGCGGCTTTGTTATCCGTATTTTCGATAAAAGCGGTCAGGCGGAATACTCGTTCAACAATCTGAGCGATGAGCTTATCCCCGGTATCATAAAGAAAGTCGATGAAGCGGTACGGCTTTATGAAGGCGAAAACATCGGAATCCCGGAGGATAAGCCTATGTCATTCGACAAATCCTCCCAATATGAAATTGACCCCAAAGAACTGGGTGAAGAGAAAATTATCGAAAAACTCAGCGAAACCAGAAAAACGGGATTGGCAAAGGACGAAAGGTTAGTGGACTGTATGTGCGGCTTCGGCTATCGCAAATACTCCGATATTTTTATCAGCCGCAATCGAAATCTGACTCAGAACGTGATGTGGGCAAACGTTATGATAGCCGCCGTGGCAAAGGACGGAGAGACGATGCGTCAGGGCTATAAGGGCTATTCCGTTTCCGGAGGCGCGGAGGTTTTAAACTCGCTTGACGAAGGGATAGAGCTTGCCGTAAATTCGGCGCTTGAGCTTGTCGGCGCGGAGCCTATTATCCCCGGAACCTACGAGTGCATATGCGAACCGGAGGTAACGGGAATGATAGTTCACGAGGCCTTCGGACACGGCGTGGAAATGGATATGTTTGCAAAGGACCGCGCCCTTGCGAAAAATTATATAGGAAAGCAGGTCGCTTCTCCTTTGGTTACCATGCACGACAGCCCCTCCGCCGTCAGCCAAACCGCAACCTATTTCTTTGACGACGAAGGCGAGGAGGCTCACGATACGCTTGTTATAGACAAGGGCATTTTAAAGGGAGGCTTCTGTGACGCAAAAAGCGCATTATGGCTGGATTTTCACTCTACCGGCAACGGCAGGCGGGAAAACTACGAAAGAAAAGCCTATACAAGAATGACCAACACTTATTTCTTAGGGGGCAATGACAAGGTTGAGGATATGATAGCCTCCGTAAAATACGGATTCCTTCTCGCAAATCCCAGCAGCGGAATGGAGGACCCGAAAAACTGGGGAATCCAGATGATGGTGAGCACGGCAAAGGAGATAAAGGACGGAAAACTTACGGGAAAAGTGTTCGCCCCCATTGTTATGACAGGTTATGTGCCCGATTTGCTTAAATCAATAACAATGATGAGCGAAAACTCCGAGCTTTGCGGTACCGGTATGTGCGGAAAGGGCTATAAGGAGTGGGTTAAGGTTTCCGACGGCGGCCCTTATATCAAGGCTAAAATTTCTTTGGGTTAAGGTGGTAAAGATATGATGAACGATATGATAAATAAAATAACCGAAATATTAAAATCCGAGGGTATCGGGAAATACCTTATAAACAAAACCGAGAAAAGCAGCAGCGAGCTGTTTTTTATCAGGAAAAAGCTTGACGTCCGCCGTGCTAAAAATATTACAGATTACAAGGTAACGGTATACCGGGACTTGGAAAAAGACGGTGCTAAGCTGAGAGGAAGCGCCGCCGCGGATATTTTCCCAACCATGACCGATGAGGAGATAAGGGAAAAGCTTAAAGAAGCCTACTTTGCCGCTCAGTTTGCCGCAAATCCCTTTTTTGAACTGGTTAGCGGAGAGGGGAAAGCCGTGGCCGACGATTCGGAAGATCCCCATTCCACCGAAGACGCGGTGAAAATGATGGCCGAAGCGTTATTCTCCGCGGACAATGACGGCGAAGCCTTTATAAATTCCGCCGAAATATTTGCGGTAAAGGAAAAGATAAGAATCGTGAACTCGGACGGTGTTGACGCGGCGTTTAACAAATTTAATATAAACGGCGAGTTTGTAACTCAGTGCAAAACAGAAGAGGACGTAGAACTGCATTACAGCTTTGACTACGATAAGGTAAGCGAAAAAGCGATAGCGGAAAAAGCGGCGGAAGGGATAAAATCCGCCAAAGACAGATCAACGGCGAAACGCTCCCTTAAAAGCGGAAATTACGACGTTATTATAAGCGGCGGGGAATTGGCGACAATTTTAAGCTATTACGTTGACAAATCCGATTCCGCATATATTTACGCGAAATACTCCGACTATTCCGCGGGGATAAACGTTCAGGGTAGCGAAACGACAGGTGAAAAACTGAACATAACCTGTATAGCCACTCAGCCGTACAGCTCCGAAGGTATTAAGATGTCCGATTTAAAGCTGATCGATAACGGCGAATTGAAGGCTATCCACGGCGGAAACCGCTTTGCGCAGTATTTGGGCATAGCTCCCACCGGCGTTTACGAAAAGATAAAGCTGGACGCAGGCTCCGAAAGCTTGGAAGAAATAAAGAAAAAGCCTTATTTACAGGCGGTGAAATTTTCGGACTTTCAGATGGATTTCTTTACCGGCCACTTCGGCGGCGAGATTAGGCTTGCTTATCTTTATGACGGGAACAGCATAACAAAGGTTACGGGCGGTTCAATCAACGGAATAATCTCCAACGCCCATAAAAACTTTGTTTTTTCTAAGGAAAAATATTCCGACAGCTATTACGAAGGTCCGTTTGCCGTAAAGATAGAAAATGTCGCCGTGGCGGGAAGCGAAGAGTAATTGTTTCTGTTCATGAATACAAGTATAAAAGTTACGAATTTTGATACACTATCTTCATTACAGTAGTATATTTAATAAATTTTAGTAAAATTTTCCAATAAAAAATCCAAAAAAAGACTTGACAAGCTCTAAAAAAACGTGTATAATAATAAAGCCGTCAGAGTAATGGCGGCTAACCCGGGAGTTTAGCTCAGCTGGGAGAGCATCTGCCTTACAAGCAGAGGGTCACAGGTTCGAGCCCTGTAACTCCCACCACAAAAAACAGTCGGACATAAAGCGCTTGTCGGCTGTTTTTTAAGATATAACATTTTTTGTTTTCTCACATTAAGAAATGCTGTTTTCGTCTGCTTTGGGAGCAATACCTTAAGCTTGCCGAAAGCGTATTTCCGATTTTATTCTTTTACCGTTTTTGATCGTCTTATTGAAAAACTGCGCTCAGCGCTTACCGCAGTTTTAGGTTTTATTTTTCGGCGAAGGTAAAAGAAAAATTTTGGCTCGGTAGTTCAGCTGGTTAGAACGCTAGCCTGTCACGCTAGAGGTCGTGGGTTCGA
>CANDLP010000023.1 GCA_947385505.1 uncultured Clostridia bacterium | reverse complement strand
CAAGGGTTTTGACGCTGAGTGCGGAAAATTTCACCGAAAAGACGCGCGCCTATCCTATTGAAACATGTTCCTATTTTTCTTTTTTAAATTTGTAACACAAAAACCGCTAAGGCATATATTGTAGTATGAAACGTTTCAAAACAATTTAAACAACACAAGGAGGAAACCAATATGTTTGGTAACAACTGCTGCTGGATCATAATCCTTATTCTTCTCTTCACCTGCGGTGGCTGCGGCGGCTGCGGAAATACTTTCGCTAACAACGGCTGTGGCTGCGGCAACAACGGCTGCGGATGCAGAAATAACGACTGCGGATGCGGCAACAACGATTGTGGATGCGGCTGCTGATCGTAACTCTGAAAACGGCGGGTTTTCCCGCCGTTTTTATTTATATGCAAAGGACAGGCACAATTATACGGTTATTGTGCAATTTTTCCAATTACTTATCCAAAGGAAAAAACAAGATTATTGAAAAAGTACCTATCTAATTGTCAAAAAAAGGAGTATAATATATGATGGTATAAGGACAAATTTTAGGCAATCATACTTTGTCCTATAATATTTATAATTGAAAACATAACAGAAAAAAAGAAAAGAGGAAAATCCCTTGGTAAGAGAAGATTTAAGAAATATTGCAATAATAGCCCACGTAGACCACGGCAAAACCACATTGGTGGACGAAATGCTCAAACAGGGCGGTATATATCGGGAAAATCAGGCAACCGTCGAAAGAGTAATGGACAGCAACGACCTGGAACGTGAAAGAGGCATCACCATATTGGCCAAAAACACATCCGTATACTATAAAGACGTTAAGATAAACATAGTGGACACTCCGGGGCACGCGGACTTTTCGGGCGAAGTGGAACGTATACTGAAAATGGTCAACGGCGTACTGCTGCTTGTGGACAGCTTTGAAGGTACAATGCCGCAAACACGCTTTGTGCTCCAGAAGGCGCTGGAGCTCGGTCATAAAATCATAGTGGTGGTAAACAAAACCGACCGCCCAGACGCGCGAAATAAAGAGGTGGTCAACGAGGTGCTGGAGCTTTTGCTGGATCTGGACGCCACCGAAGAACAACTGGACAGCCCTGTTGTATTCTGTTCGGGAAGAATGGGATGCTCCTCTTTTAATCCGGACGATATGGGAAACGATTTCGTACCGCTTTTTGATAAGATAGTGGAGCATATACCCGCTCCCGAAGGCGATGAAAACGGAGACTTACAGGTTCTGGTATCCTCCATAGATTACAACGACTATGTGGGAAGAATCGCTGTGGGCCGCGTTGAAAGAGGAAAGATCAGGGTAAATCAGGAGGTCATGGTCTGCGATCATCATAACAGAACCGCTCCCTATAAATCCAAAATAGTGAGCCTGTATCAGTTCGACGGTCTCGGAAAAAAAGCCGTTGAAGAAGCTACCGTAGGCGATATAGTGGCATTCAGCGGCATAGAAAACATCACCATAGGCGAAACTGTTTGCAGCGTCGGGAATCCCGAACCGCTCCCCTTCGTAAAGATATCCGAACCCACCGTTGAAATGACCTTCTCGGTAAATGACAGTCCTTTCGCGGGAAAGGAAGGAAAATTCGTCACTTCCAGACAAATACGCGAAAGACTTAACCGTGAGCTGTTGAAAGACGTTTCCTTAAGAGTAAAGGACAGCGACACCACTGACAGCTTTGACGTAGCGGGCAGAGGTGAAATGCACCTCTCAATTCTGATAGAAACCATGAGAAGAGAAGGCTATGAGCTGGCGGTAAGCACACCCCGCGTACTGTACAAAGAAATTGACGGAGTAAAGTGCGAGCCTATGGAAAGACTTGTTATAGACGTACCTTCCGAATCAGTAGGCGCCGTTATGAGCAAAATGGGTATACGTAAGGCTGAAATGGTTTCAATGAACCCCATAGGAAGCCGTACCCGCATAGAATTTATCATTCCCGAAAGAGGACTTTTCGGATATAAAAGCGAGTTTCTTACCGACACAAAAGGCGAAGGGGTAATGAATACCGTTTTTGACGGATATCAGCCGTATATGGGCGATATCCCCACCCGCACCACCGGATCCCTCGTAGCCTTTGAGACAGGCGCCGCCTCCGCTTACGGAATCTTTAACGTTCAGGACAGAGGACAGATGTTTATCGACGCGGGAACCGAAGTATATGAAGGAATGGTGGTAGGCGTTTCCCCAAAAGCCGGAGATATAAACATCAATGTGTGCAAGAAAAAACATCTTACCAACACAAGAGCCAGCGGAAGCGACGAAGCCCTTCGCCTTATACCCTACAAACGCATGAGTCTTGAAGAAAGTCTTGAGTTTATCGGGGAAGACGAGCTTGTGGAAGTTACTCCCAACAGCATAAGAATAAGAAAGCGAATTTTAAACAACGAGCTTCGCGCAAAGGATCAGGCGAAGCATAAAAACAAATAATGAATTATATTAAAATCGGAAACGTAAAAATAAAAAAGACCGCTTCTCTTGCTCCCATGGCGGGAATGGCAGACACCGCTTACAGATATATGGCAAAAAAATACGGCGCGGCTTTGGTATGCGGAGAAATGGCAAGCTGCAAGGGTTTATGCTACACCGACAGAAAAAGCGCCGCCCTGTTGGAAGTTACCGAAAAGGAAAGGCCAATGGCGGTACAGCTTTTTGGCAGCGAGCCTGAGTTCTTTTCAAAAGCCGCGAAAATAGCCGAAGGGTATAAGCCCGATCTTATCGACATAAACTGCGGTTGTCCCGTACCGAAGGTAGTAAGCACAGGAGCGGGTTCCGCGCTTATGAAAAATCCCAATCTGATCGGCGAACTGATAAAAGCGGTAAAATCGGCAACCGATATTCCCGTAACGGTAAAAATACGCTTAGGCTGGGACGGAAGCAACAAAAACGCCGCGGAAGCGGCAAAAATCGCAGAGGACAGCGGAGCAGCGGCAATCGCGGTGCACGGGCGCACAAAATCTCAGATGTATTCGGGAAAAGCCGATTGGGAATCTGTCGCAAAAGTAAAAGAATCCGTGGAAATACCCGTAATAGGCAACGGAGACGTGACCGATCCGCTTAGCTGTGAAAAAATGTACAAAGAAACAGGCTGCGACCTTGTTATGATAGGTCGTGGCAGCTACGGCAGACCTTGGATCTTTGAAGAAATAGAGCATTATTTTGAAACCGGAAAGATTTTGCCCGACAAAAGCCTTGAAGAAAAGCTTGAAATACTGTCTGAACACATTCAACTTATCGTTTCCCTTAAAGGAGAGCTCTCCGGCATGCGGGAAGCGAGAAAACACGCCATATGGTACCTTAAAGGGATAAACAATGCGGCGCGGTATAGAAATAAGTGCGGAACACTGTGCACCCTTGAAGATTATTACAGGCTTAAAGAAGAGGTTCTGAATGACAACCCACTGTAAGGAATACAGCTGCGAAAGGACAACGGTAAAATGAAATTGCCATCAGCGGAAGATTTTTTTGCGTTTAATATTAACAAAAGTGAATTTCTTGCGGCTTACCGCCGTATAGCGGCGGGAGGAAAAAATTCTTTGAACGCTTATACAAGGCTTTGCTCCGATCTGCTGCTTAAAGGAAAAAGCTTATCCGATTTTGTTCACGATACCTTGATATATTCCGAACAGCCGTTGACGGAAAAGTACCTGAAAACAAAAAATCCCCTGATTTTGGCGACAATAAACTACGATATAAAAAGGATAAGAGAAATTTGCGCTTTGTCGGCGTCGGATATAAAAAAATATATGTCGGAAGCGCTGGGCAGGGATCTTTCGGAACTTCCGGAATATGAAAAGGGCGATTTCAAATATACGGCTGAATATTTCATAGATCGCTGCAAAAAAAGCGGCTGCGGAATTTTTGCCCAGTACAAAGCTTTCAGCTATAACGAATCAAAAAAAGTCCTTGTTCCTGTAGAAACCCCCGACCCGATAAAGCTTTCCGATCTTAAGAGATATGAAGTCCAAAGAAAACAACTTGTTGACAACACTCTGTGTTTTGTACACGGAAAGCCCGCGTGCAGCGCGCTGCTTTACGGCGACAGGGGCACAGGGAAGTCCAGCACGGTAAAAGCTTTGCTGAACGAGTTCCCTTCCCTGAGAATGATAAAGCTTGACAAAACACAGGTTTCCGCAATTTTTGACCTGTATGAAAAATTATCCTCGATCCCGTTATTTTTTATTATATTTATTGACGATCTTTCATTTTCCGAAGATGACGATGGTTTTTTTGTGCTTAAACAGGCTCTGGAAGGTTCCCTCTTTGCAAAGCCAGATAATGTTCTGATCTACGCTACAACCAATCGCCGTCATATCATAAAAGAAACCGCCGCCAACAGAGCGGAAAACTATATTCAAAAAAGCGACGCGGTAGATGATAATATGTCGTTATCCGAACGGTTCGGGCTGTTTGTCACTTTTTCCGCACCAAATAAGGAACAATTTATAGATATAGCGAAAAAAATTGCCGGCGACAGAGGACTAAAAACCGACAATGAAACCTTTGAAGCGGGACTCGAACGCTTTGCGCTAAAACGCGGGGGACGTTCGCCGCGTATCGCAAAACAGTATGTGGATATTCTTGAAGGAAGAATTTCAATGGGAATGGAAATGTATTAAGAACGCTTTCTCATATAATAATACCAATAATGTCAATAAGGTCAAAACTTTGAAAGGATAACAATGATAGATTTTAAAAAGCCGATTGCCGTCCTGCTTAGCTGTTTAATACTTATAACGGCATTGACCGGATGTGAAAAAGAGACCGAGGAACCGCCTGTGGAAACAGAGGAGACCACCACGGAAGCCGAACCCACGCCTTACCCGCTGTTCATAAATAAAACGGAAATAAAGTCAAGCCCCGAAAAGGTTGTGTGTCTTTCTCCCGCCGTTGCGGAAATAATTTTTGAAATGGGCTTCGGAGAAACGATAATAGGCAGAAGCGGCTACTGCGACTATCCCGAAGACGTTCTCGCCGCAAAAGACGTAGGCTCCGCCGCCAATCCCGATATAAACGCAATAACCGATCTTATGCCGGAACTTGTAATAACCTCAACCCCCCTTGCCTCAAAGGACATTTTCACCATGGAACAGGCAGGCATCACCACCGTGCTGATCCCCGCGCCCACCACGCTGAAAGGCTTTTCTTCAATATATATTGCCGTCGGACTTATATATGAAGGCCTTTTTACTGGAACCGAAAAAGGCGAGGAAGCGTATTCGGGAATATCAAAGCTTTTAGGCAATGCTGAAGCCGTAAATATAGGAAAATTTATTTATGTTACCGAAAACGTAACCGTAGCTGGGGGAAATACCTTTGAAAGCGCGATCTTGTCCTGTTTCGGCACAAATCTCGCAAAAGACGGAAGCGGATATACCTATGACAAGGCTTTGCTTTTGGAAGAGCAGCCCGACGTGATCCTGCTGAACAGCAAATATACAAGAGATACGCTTATGAACGATGAAATACTGTCACAGCTTGACGCGGCAATAAATTATAAAATAATATATATAGACAATATTTTCTTTGAAAGACCGTCGTCGAGAATAAAAGAGCTTATAAACACGCTTCTTGAAGATTATAAGGGAATAGGCGCCGATGTTGCCTTTGAATAACTTTTTCCTTTATATATTTCCATACTTGACTTTTAGCCAATTTTTGTTATAATAATTATTGATCGTAATTTAAGGCTTACCGCCTAAAAGAATATTACTTCACAAGATGAAAGGTCGACACATTATATGAAATGGACAAGTCTTAACGATTTAAGAGAAAGTTATCTTAAATTTTTTGAAAGCAAAGAACACCTTCGTATGGATTCGGCTCCTCTCGTGCCCCAAGGGGACAACTCCGTGCTGCTTATCAATGCCGGTATGACCCCTCTGAAAAAATTTTTTCAAGGCGTTGAAACACCCCCGCGCAAGAGAGTGACCACCTGTCAGAAATGTATCCGTACTCCTGATATTGAAAACGTAGGAAAAACCGCAAGGCACGGCACATATTTTGAAATGCTGGGCAACTTCTCATTCGGCGACTACTTTAAGCATGAAGCTATCGCATGGGCATGGGAATACCTTACAAAAATACTTGAGATTCCCGAAGACAAGCTTTGGGTAACCATCTATGAAGAGGACGACGAAGCGGGCGAAATCTGGGCGGAGGAAATAGGCGTTCCCCGCGAAAGAATCGTAAAGCTGGGCAAAAAGGACAACTTCTGGGAACACGGCAGCGGTCCCTGCGGTCCCTGCTCCGAAATACATTTCGACAGGGGCGAAAAATACGGTCCTTTTATTGATTTTGAACAGGCTGGAGACTGCGACCGCATTATCGAGATATGGAACCTTGTATTCACCCAGTTTGACAATGACGGCAAAGGCAACTACACGATGCTTGCCAACAAAAACATAGACACGGGAATGGGACTTGACCGCCTTGCCTGTGTAATGCAGGACGTGGACAACATGTTTGAGGTAGACACCGCGCAGAATATAATCAAAACCATCTGTGAGCTTACCGGAAAACAATACAAGGCTAACGAAAAGGACGATGTTTCCATCCGCGTTATCACCGACCATGTCAGAGCGAGCACATTTCTTATAGGCGACGGAGTAAGGCCTTCAAATGAAGGCAGAGGCTACGTTTTAAGGCGCCTTATCCGCCGCGCCGCACGTCACGGACGTTTGCTGGGAATGAAGGAAAGCTTCCTTTATAAGGTGGCGGCAAGCGTTATAAAAGAAAACGAGTCCGCTTACCCCGAAGTAAAAGAAAAAGAGGAATATATCAAAAAAGTGCTCCGCAACGAGGAGGACAGCTTTAATAAAACAGTTGAAAAAGGCTCTCAAATCTTACAGGAAATCATTGATAAAATGGATACCGGAAGCATTATAAGCGGAGAGGACGCATTTAAACTCCACGACACTTACGGTTTTCCTCTTGATCTTACCAAAGAAATTCTTGCGGAAAAGAATCTTACTCTCGACGAAAGCCGCTTCCGTGAGCTTATGGAGATTCAGCGCAGCACTGCCCGCTCAAATCAAGCCTTTAAAGGCGGCTGGGACGAAGCTTCCAATGACGCTTTCAACGATTTTTCAACTGAATTTGTAGGATATAAAGAATTGTCCTGCGTTACAAAGCTTAAAGCCGTATTGAAAAACGGCGCTTTATCCGATTCCTGCTCGGAAGGCGATGATGTGGCGGTACTTATCGAAAAAACTCCCTTTTACGCTGAAAGCGGCGGACAGGTAGGCGACAAAGGCGTTATCACAAACGGCGACAATATACTTCGTGTAATTGATACCAAGAAGCTGCCGGGAGGGCAGTATGTCTGCGAATGTCATACCGAAAGCGGAGAATTTTATGTCAACGACAGCGTAACCGCACAAGTGGACGAAGAGCTTCGCCGTGCAACCGCAAGAAATCACACCTGCGCTCACCTTTTGCAGGCAGCCCTGCGAAAGGTGCTGGGCGATCACGTTCACCAGTCCGGCTCTTATGTGGATCCTTACAAATGCCGTTTTGACTTTTCACATTTCAGCGCGATGACAATGGAGGAAATCGCCGAGGTAGAAAAGCTTGTAAACGAAGAAATTTTAAAATCTGTGCCTGTTATAACAGAAGAATTGCCTATCGAAGAAGCTCAAAAGCGCGGAGCTATGGCTCTGTTCGGCGAAAAGTACGGAAAAATAGTAAGGGTTGTTTCCGTTCCCGACTTTTCCACCGAATTCTGCGGCGGTACTCACCTTACCAATACTGCACAAGCAGGCCTGTTCAAAATCATTACCGAAACCTCGGTTGCCAGCGGCGTAAGACGTATCGAGGCAATAACGGGAAATGAGATTATAAAAGCCTTTAACGGATTAAACGTGATTATGGCTAAAATAGGCTCAGCCGTTAAGGCTTCGGGAGAAGACGCTATCATAAACCGCTGCGTCAGCCTTCAGAATGAAGTACATGAGCTCAAAAAGGAAATTGACCGTCTTAACGACAAAATTTCTTCGTCACAGCTGAGCGGCCTTTACGACAACATGGAAGAAGTAAAAGGCATAAAGATAATCACCGCTATGCTTACCGGTACTTCAGGCGATAATCTGCGCAAAGTTATAGACAGTATGAAGAGCAAAAACAGCAGCTTTATAGCGGTGCTTGCGGGAGTAAGCGATAACAAGGGCAACTTTGTATGCGCATGCAGTCCCGAAGCGGTAGCAAAAGGCGCCAACGCGGGGCAGATTGTTCGCAGGGTTGCCGAAATCACCGGCGCCAAAGGCGGCGGAAAACCGGATATGGCTATGTCGGGTATAGGCGATAATACCAAGATAGACGAGGCTTTGCTTGAAGTAAAGAACATAGCTGCTGAAATGCTTAAAGATTGAATAAGAGAAGGAGCTGTCATTACAATGGAAAACTGCCTTTTTTGCAGAATAATAAAGGGAGAAATTCCCTCGGCAAAGGTTTATGAGGACGATGAAATCCTTGCCTTTAACGATATTAACCCCATGGCGCCCGTCCATATCCTTATTATCCCGAAAAATCATATTGACGGCGCGGATATGCTGAACGAAGAAAACTCCGCTGTTGTATCAAAGATATTTGCCGTTGCGTCGCGGTTAGCTAAGGAATATCATTTGGACAACGGTTTCCGTATTGTGACCAATGTAGGCGAGGACGGCGGACAAACCGTGCGTCATCTGCATTTTCATTTGCTTGGAGGTAAAAAGCTCAATACGGCGCTTTGCTGATCGAATCTTTCAAAAATATTTGACAGAAAAATCTCCTCGGAGGAATAATATTTATGAGGCACAAATTAGGCTTGATAGGTTTTTCTTACCTTGCAGGACTTATTTGTGCTGAATTTTTCGGTACGGCAGTAACAGGCGTTTTTATAATCGCCGCTCTTCTGATGATAAGCGCGCTGGCAGCAACCAAATACGGAAAATCGACTTCGGCGGCGGCAGTCCTGTTTACCGTCTCAGCGGCAATGTTTGTTCACGGAATATACACTTTTACCGTGTATATTCCCGTAACCGAATTTGCGGGAAAAACAGTGGAAATAAACGGCAGTATAACCGATGTACGCTATTACGATCATGATACCGCCGCTTTCACAATAAAAACAAATATAAACGGCGCCGAAGCCTTCATAAATATGTTCGGAACGGATAACGGCGGAGAGCCGGGAGACAATATAAGGATAACGGTAAAGCTGTCGCTTTTAAAAGACAATCAGACTTTTTCCGAAAGAAGCTATTATAAAGCCAAAAATATTTTTCTTTCCGCTGTTCCGAAGTCAAATGCCGAAATAACGCCCTGTGAAAATTTCAGCTTAAAGAAGCTTATATCTGATTACAGCGACTATATAGGTGAAAAAATAGACCTTCTGCTGATTGGAGAAGAGGGCGGTATTTTAAAGGCAATGTTTATGGGAGACAAGACGGGATTAAGCGATTCCCTTTCCGAAAATATCAGAAGAGCCGGAATCAGCCATTTTACCGCAGTATCGGGACTTCATCTGACGCTAATTTCTCACATTATTTTGCTGATAATTTCGCTAACCCCGCTTAAAAATCACAGATATTTTAAATTTACGGTATTGGTAATACTGATATTATTGTTCATGCTGTTTTTCAAACTTTCACATTCAGTAGTAAGAGCAGGTATAATGCTTATAATATATTACGGCTGTGAACCTTTTATGAGAAAAAGCAATGTTTTTAACTCAATAGGCGCGGCGGTGCTGATAATAACTCTGACCGACCCTTACGCCTGTACCGACGCGGGATTGCTTTTGTCCGTTGCAGGCACGTTAGGCGTAGGCATAGTTTCTCCTTCAGCAGCGCGCAAATTCGGTAAGGGAAGATTTCCTGCACTGAAAAAAGCTTTCATCGCTTCAATTTCCGCCGTTCTCTGTACCTTTCCCTTGAGCTGTATTTATTTCGGCGGTTTTTCTTTGGCGGGAGCAGTGACAAATATCATATTATACCCCTTGTTTCTCCCCGCTTTGACCTGCTCCGCGCTGTTCGCCCTGCTTGGCGGAAACGGAAAAATACTTATGCTTTTGGCGGGTATATGCGCAAAGGGAATGATTTGGATAATCAATCTGTTCGGAAACTTCAAATACGCGTACTTTCCTTTGAAGTACGACTTTGCATTGCCGCTAAGCATTCTGTCAGCGGGTTTTATCCTTCTTGTCTTTTTCTGTTTCAAGGACATAAAGAAAACGATTAAGGCGGTATCGATCTCAATTTGCGTTATGCTTTTCTTTACCGCTGCCGCAGAGGTTTATTATTTTGATAAGGCAAAGCTTACAATCTATTCCGACGGCGACGACGCCTGTATAATAGCCGAACATATGGGCAGCGTTTTTATAACCGTTTCAGACGATTCCCCAAAGCTGCTGCAAAACATAAACGATTATCTTAAAAACAATTTTATTGACGAAGCCTCGGCGCTGACAGTACTTAACACAAATCACAACGCCGTCTCGCAGTATGATAAAATACCCTGCAAAATATTCATTCAACCCGACAGACAAAAAGAAGTTTACACCGATAAAATAACGCTTATCAGCGAATCGGACAGATGTACCCTGTCAATAAACGGTGTTTCCGTATCGCTTTCCCCCGCAAAGGATCCTAAAGATAACAACGTTACCGTTTTATACGGCTACACAGGAAAAGTTCACAAACTCGGCGGAGCAGTTTTTGTTTCATCAAAAAGGCTTGACGGCGCTGAAGGTTTTGAAAATGCCGTAAACCTTTACTATGAAAAAGCTGAATACATAATAACCGAGAACGGTTTTTTAAGAAAAAGGAATCAGTGATCTCAGTGAAGAAAAAAGAAAGGCGGATTATATAAATGCCCGTAATAACCGAAGCGCAATTAAACACCGCCATAAAAAGCGGAAAATTTTCACCCGTTTACTTCTTCTACGGAGAAGAAAGCTTTTTAGTTAAAACATATGCCATAAAAATAAAAAACAAACTGCTGGGCGATGCGGCGGTAGATATAAACCTGCTTGAACTAAGCGGAAACCCCGATCTCAATATGCTGTCCGACCACGCTGAATCTCTGCCATTCTTCGCGGAACATAAGGTTATAATTATAAACGATTTCAGTCTTGAAAAGCTTCCCGAAGGGGATTTTGAACTTTTCGAGAGCATATTGAAAAATGTTCCCGATTCCACCGTTATGGTTTTTTATCTGACAGGCTGCGGATTTTCACTTCGGTCAGCAAGAGTCAAAAAGCTGTTTGAAATAATAAAAAAATATTCCGCGGTATGCGAATTTAAGCCGCTTAATAAAATGAAAATCGGGGATATAATATTAAGGAAGGTCAATAAACAAAAAAGACTTATATCCCCCTCAAACGCCGAATATATAGCGGAAATAACCGCCTGCGACCTGAATCTTGCTTCCGTTGAAACCACAAAGCTGTGCTGTTATGTGGAAGAAGGAAAAGAGATTACAAGAGAGATTATAGACGCTATGATAGCCAAAAGGCTTGAAACAAGGATTTTTACTCTGTCCGACGCTATGATAGCGGGAAATAAAAAAGAAGCCCTTAAAATTCTCGGAGAGCTTTTTTCTCAGCGGGTAGACCCTATTCCGATTTTAGCGACGCTCTCCACCGTGTATTCCGATTATTACACAGCGAAGGCAGCAAAAACAAGCGGAGTCCCCCCTCAGCAAGTAGCCGCCGATTTCGGATACACAGGGGCAAAAGCCGGCTTTGCGGCAAGAAAATACACTCAAGCGGCTAAAATGGAGCTTAGCGTTTTGAGAAACACAATAAACCTTATTTTTGAAGCCGACGTAAAGTGTAAATCCTCCTCCTTTAACAGACAGCTGCTTCTGGAAGAAACGGTCTTAAAAATAATGGAATGCGGAAACGCTGTCTCAACGCGATTTTAAAATAAAAAGTGACGGATAAAAAATGATACATCTTAAGGAAGCTTTGATAGTCGAAGGAAAATACGATAAAATAAAGCTGTCATCGATTACCGACGCTCTGATAATTACTACGGACGGATTCGGAGTGTTTAAAAACAAAGAAAAGCTGGCGCTTATCAAAAGTCTTGCGGAAAACCGGGGCGTAATAATATTAACCGACAGCGACAGCGCAGGATTCAAAATACGAAGCTACATCAAAGGCTGCACCCAAAAGGGAAAAATATATAACGTATATATTCCGGAAATATTCGGAAAGGAAAAAAGAAAATCGGAACCTTCAAAAGAGGGAAAACTGGGCGTAGAGGGAATTCCGTCGGATATACTGAAAAACGCCTTAATCAAATCGGGCGTAACCGTATTCGAAAATGCCTCAGCCGAAAAAGAAAAAAGTGATTGGGCTGACAAAATAACACTTTATGACGACGGGTTCATAGGAAAAGACAACTCGGAAGGAAAACGAAAAAAGCTTTTAAAACTGCTGAAGCTTCCTTCCCTTCTCTCCTCAAACTCGCTTATAGAAGTGCTTAACGCAATGTATACCCCAGATGAATACAAAAAGGCGGTCTCCCTTATAAATACTGAGGAAAAAGCAATACCGAAAGGATAAATTAAGATATGGTCTTTTCAAGTCTTACATTTATGTTTATATTTCTGCCGATAGTACTGATACTTTATTATATCGTGCCTAAGAAATTCAAAAATCTGTTTATTCTCATAAGCGGGCTTATATTTTACGCTTGGGGCGAACCCGTTTATGTGCTGATAATGCTGGTTTCAACCCTTATAGACTACACGGCGGGGCTGTTGATTTATAAATTTGACAAAAGCCAAACGATAAAGCGTATTTGTCTTATCGTTTCCCTTTTAATGAATCTCGGTCTTCTGGGCGTATTTAAATACAGCGGATTCATTATGCAAAATATTGACGCCGTATTCGGCACATCGCTTTTTGATCCCAAACATGCCTTGCCCCTGCCCATAGGAATAAGCTTTTTTACATTCCAGTCCATGTCTTACACCATTGATATGTATATGGGTAAAATAAAGGTACAGAAAAACCCTATTTCCTTCGCCGCATTTGTAACGTTATTCCCGCAGATAGTGGCAGGTCCGATAGTTAGATACGACGATATCGCCAAGGAGCTGGACGACAGAACGATTAACCTTGACTGTATCTACGAGGGTATTTTAAAATTCATAACCGGAGTAGGAAAAAAGGTTTTGATAGCCAACAATATCGGTATGTTATGGACGTCGGTCAAGGGATTGGAAACAAGCGAGCTG
>CANDLP010000022.1 GCA_947385505.1 uncultured Clostridia bacterium | reverse complement strand
GCAAGGAAAAGAAAAAGTATGTGCTTGATTTTCTTGCCGAGAAGAATTTGAAAATTGATGAGGAAAGCGTTGATTTGATGATTGAGAGCGCGGTTAAGAATATGAATCAGGCGTTCGGGAAGGAAGGGTAAAAATGGCGTTTATTTTTAAATCTAAGGATTTTGTGGCAAAAGTAAAAAATATTGCTCAGAATTAC
Source organism: uncultured Clostridia bacterium (assembly GCA_947385505.1). Classification (GTDB taxonomy): domain Bacteria; phylum Bacillota; class Clostridia; order Oscillospirales; family Ruminococcaceae; genus Ruminiclostridium_E. The sequence goes on along the minus strand of CANDLP010000022.1, from coordinate 13,193 downwards.
AACACGGTTTACTGTTGGGGAAGCTTTGGTTTTCCCATAAACGAGTATAACATCAAGCGTTTGGCAGACGATAAAAACGGATATCCGAAAATATATACGGCTTCAAAGCAGGCAAAGCTTCGGGCGCTTATAGGGAAAAACTATTTCGGATTTGACTGTGTGGGACTGATAAAGGGTGTGCTTTGGGGCTTCACGGGAGACAAAAGCAAGCCGAACGGCGGCACCTCGTATTGTTCCAACGGGGTAAAAGATATGGACTGCAATGATATGTTTAAACTTTGTTCGGGACAATCCGCCAATTTTTCCAATATTGTGCCGGGAGAATTTTTGTGGATGCAGGGACATATCGGGATTTACATAGGGGACGGGTTGGCGGTTGAGGCTACGGCAAGCTGGAATAACAAGGTTCAGATTACCGCTGTGGCTAATATTGGGGCTAAAAACGGATATAATTCGCGGAAGTGGACTAAGCACGGGAAAAGTCCGTTTATTGATTATTCGGACGGGGTTTCTTCGAGTGCTTCCACAAACGCAAATGGTGTGGCTAATAAAATGGGGAAGACTAATGCGCCTGTTAACGTCAGGGAAAGCGCTGATATTAACGGGAAGATTGTTACTAAGCTGCCGAAGGGGGCAGAGGTTAAGCTTACGGGGAAGACTGTCAAGAACGGCGGGTATACTTGGGCGGAAATCCTTTACAACGGAAAAATTTGTTATTGTGATAGGCAGTGGGTGAATGGTTAATTAAAACGGCTCTGTTTCAGTAAACGAAACAGGTAAAAAACTTTTATGAAAATGTTTCCGGAATGGCATTTATCCGAAATCGGCGATTTAGGGATAGATAATATTTTTGCAGGAAAGCAATTTTAAGGCAATACCACACAAAGATCGCCTTATAGTTTTACTCGGTATCGATTTATACTGATATTATTAAATATATTATCTAAATATAGTACTATATAATTTACGAATAAGATAAAAACCTATTAAAATTTTATCTCTGCGAAATCAAAAACACCGCCTGCCCATATTGAATTTTTACATTCGGTAATGTATAATAATATATAGAACAATAAAAAAATATTCAGTAAGAAAAGCACGGTAAGTTTGAAAGCACTTGACAAAAACGCTTTCTTTCAAACCCTTCCGGTTTGGCACCTAATACCTCCTCAATATGAAAGGATTGGCCTAAAAATGAATCTTACTCATCTTCGCTATATAGTTGAAGTAGCCCGCACAGGCTCCATAACCAAGGCGGCTCAGAACCTGTACATGGGACAGCCCAATCTGAGCAAGTCCATAAAGGATCTGGAAAAAAGCGTAGGCACCGCTATTTTTATGCGCACCTCAAAAGGCGTTGTTCCCACCAAAAAAGGCGAGGAAATAATAAAATACGCCCGAAATCTTGTAAGGCAGGCAGACGAGTTTGACGAAAAATTTATAGGCGGCAGGACGGAGATAAAAAGCTTTACCGTAGCCGCAAACGGTATAGATTACTGCCACAACGCCTTTGAGCACTTTGCGTCGGAGTATGAGCAGGAAAGGGAATTTTCTCTTTTCTACCGCCTGTGCAGCACCGAAGGCGTATTTGAGCTGGTGGAAAGCGGAGAAGCCGATATAGGAGTAATAAGGCTTTCCGAAGCGGAGGGGGAAAGCGCGCGGGAGGAGCATAAGGGCTTTAAGCTTCAGCTTATAGGCAGGGGAGAGGAAAAAATTCTTCTTAATGAAACAGATCCCGCCGTTAAAGAAGGCGAGATCAATTCGGATATATTAGGGGAGTATTCCGAAATCGTCCTTTACGGCACGGAAAGGAACGGAAAATGTATAGGCGCTTACGACCTTAACAGCGGGTGCAGGCTGATATCGGCTTTAAAGAAGGGGTTTATGAGAATTTCCTCCTTGGACGTAAACATTCCTTCGGGTTTCGCCGCGGTAAAGAGCGGAGAAAACAGGGTGTACTGCGATTATATGGTTTTTGGCGAGGAGAGCAGGCTCACGGGCGTGGAAAGAGAATTTTTCCGCTGTCTCAGGGGTGAGATTTAACCGAAAGTCTTTACCCCTGCCAGTTCCCGCACAACTTCTCCGCCTATAATAAGTCCCGCCGCACTCGGAACAAAGCTTACGCTTGCCGGAGGGAAACACTTTACTTTTGGCTCTTCGTCGGAAAAAACCACTTTCAGTCTTTCAACGCCGAGCTTTTTAAGATCATGCCTCATCACTCTCGCTAAAGGGCAGACCGACGTTTCGTATATGTCCGCAATCCTGAGCCGTTCCGGATAGATCTTATTTCCCGTGCCCATTGAGGAAATTACGGGAACATTAAGCTCCTTGCACCTTACAATAAGCGCTTTTTTAGCCCTTACGTCGTCTATGGCGTCAACCACGTAAGAACAGCTTTCAAGGGGAAAATCCGAAAGATTATCGGGGGTAAGCTTCTGTTTTAAAGCAATTACCTCGCATTCGGGGTTTATGTCAAGACATCTTTCCCGCGCCGTTTCCGTCTTTGCTTTTCCCAAGGTGCTTTTCAGCGCATAAAGCTGTCTGTTCAGGTTGGATTCCGCCACAATGTCGCAGTCTGTGAGTATTACGCTTCCCACTCCCGCTCTCACAATACTTTCCGCCGCGTAGGAACCTACTCCGCCGAGACCGAATATTGCCACCCGGCTTTTTTTGAGCCTTTCAACGCCTTCGCCGCCCAAAAGCGGCTCCGTTCTGGAATAAATATTTTCCATCAGCTTCCCTTAACCTTCTCTCACCGCAAAAACGGGGTACCCGTCAATGTAATCCTTAACCATTTCGGGATTTTTCTTTGCTTCTTTAAATATTTTTTCCGAGATTTTTTTCGCGAAAGCGGAAATTTTTGAAACCGAAAGTTCCGATACCGTTTCGCATACCGGAGATAAAGTAAGCAAAAGCACATTTCCTTTTTTCATCACCCTGAAAGGCCAGATACGGCAGTCGAAGGGCTTCCCTTCTCCGAGCAGGCACCCGTTTTCGGTCAGCATGGGACACCTTGCCAAACCGTCTTCTCCGTATTCCACCTCAAAAATCCCGCATTCGCCGGTTTTTCTGATTTTAATATCGGGCATGTCCTTTTTGATTTCCGCCGCAAGGGCAGGCGTAATAAGCGGCATTTCCCAGCAGTCCGTTTTATCGAAAATACAGCATATGCGGCAGGCGGCGCAGGAGTCGTTTGACAAAATTTCTTTAATCATAAGAAAATACCTTTCTGATATTATAGCAATAAAAAAATGAACAGGCGGCGGGACTCCGCGTCCTTGCGGAAAGCCGCATCTGTACAATTTCTTAGAGCGGTTCACATAAAATCAATATGCAGATTTTCAAGCATAGTTTTGTTGCCCGCAAGGCAAGATTTACCGAAAAGATGCGTACTGAGCTTTATGCGAACCCGCTATAATATTTAGTCAATTAATTTAATGGTTTTATATACGACACATTCAAAGGGAGCGAGTTCAGCTTTGATATTTTCCGTATCAATGCTTACATGATAATTGTTGTTATTGAAGACAAAAATGCATTCGGCTTCGGAATTGCTTCTGCGCGTAATTTCCACGTTATCGGGTAAATTTTTAATAAATTCGATCCCCGCATTATCAAGCGCATTTGCAAGAAAATCACGGTAAAAATCTCTGTTTCCTATTATGCCCACATAATAGCACAACCCTTTCCCAAATTTATTTGACAGCACGCAAGGCGTTCCCTTATAAAATCTTTCCGAATATTCCGCAATCACTTGGGCGGAATTGTTTTTTATAATGTCGCACCACTGAGAAACCGCATAGTTTTTGTGCTTCATAACAATATTTACTTTATCATATCCCACAGCGTCATACTCGGCAACCGTACAGCCGGTCATATCCGAGTATACTCCCGGGAGCGGTTCCATAACGCAGTTATTGTTCTCGTCCTTTACCCCGCAGCGGTTTGTAAGTATGACTGTTCCGCCGTTTTCGGTAAAAGCGTGAAGTCTTTCGGCGGTGTCCTTAAAAGTCAGATAAAGCGTCGGGGCAATAATAACCTTATATGCGGAATAATCGGTATGTTCCGATATTATATCGCAGCCGCAGCCCAGAGAGGTTATGCCGTCATGATAAAGCTTAAGCTGATTGTAATAGTGAAAACCGTCGGACTGAGGCTGTAAATTCAACGCCGCTTCCTGATCAAATGACATGATAATTGCGATATCGTTTTTTATTTCCGTGCTCTCCGGTATTTCAAGTTCATTTATCGTCCTGCATAATTCTGCAAATTCTTCAAAACGTCTTGATGGAACATTGCTGTGATCTATAAGCCCGTGCCAGAACATTTCCGCGCCTTTGGCGGCGCTTCTCCATCTGAAATGTATCACCTTGTCCGCGCCGTGGGCAACAGCCTGCATCGAATACCCTTTTATCATTCCGGGAAGCGGCGTAGGCTGCATAGGCATCCAACAGCCGGGGGTTCCGCTTAACTGCTCCATTATCCAGAAATTCTTTTTCTTAACGCCTCTCATCATATCAAGGTGGAAAGCGTGGGAATACAGCGCGTTTTCATCGTCGGGTATGCGCGTTGTAGGGTAATTGTCATATGAAACCACATCAAGCTTTGAAAACATTCCGTGCATATCGCAGGTGTTTCCGCAAAGCCAAGTATTGGTGGTTATAACCGCATTGGGAATGATTTCGCGGATTATATCCGCCTGAAACCAAGCGAAGTTATTTGCGCTGTCTTTACAAAATCCGATCCAGTCGTTCATATACGCGGGGTTGTACCAATTTTCCGGATAATCGCCCAACGGCGGCTTTACTTGTTCCCAAGACGAATATTCTCCGCCCCAGACTATATTTCCGTATGTGCTGTTTATTTTTTCAAGGGAACCGTATTTTTCTTTCAGGAATAAACGGAATTTTTCGGTACAATTGGGACAGCAGCATTGAGCGGCGTCAAGCTCGTTGTCTATCTGCCAAGCTGTTACCGCGGGGTTGTCCGCATATCTTTCGGCAAGCCTGCGGATAATTCTCTCCGAAAATTTTCTTATTGAAGGCGAATTATAACAGCGATGTCCTCTTACTCCTATAGCTGTTGGCTCGCCTTTTCTTGAGTGCTGTTTTGCGTCGGGGTATTTTTCATACAGCCAAAGGGGCGGGCAGTTTGTAGGCGTACAAAGGATCACATCTATTCCGCGTTCCGAAAAAATACTTACCGCTTCGTCCAGCCATTCAAAATCAAACTTATTTTCCTCCGGTTCAAGCTTACACCATGCGAATTCCGCCATTCTTACGGTTTTTACGCCTGTTTCTTTCATAAGATCCGCGTCTTTGATCCACATTTCCCGATCCCAATGTTCAGGGTAATAATCAACTCCGATTGAAACCATATTATCTTCCTCCGTTATCATAAAATTTGTGCTGTAATTTTTAATCAAACAGTACCGGAGATGCGTCCATGCAATCCGCATTCATTATGATACAACAGCTTGTATCTTTGTCTATCGAACCGTATTCCGCCGCGGCAAATATAAAAGAAACATTGTCATACAGCGGATAAGTCAGCTCTGACCAGTATAAATTATCCATTCCGATTTCGTCGCCCACAGAATCAATAACAAAACCATATCGGTTTACGAGTTCATCAAAGCTTATCGGATATGTAGATATAGAAAACAGCTTTTCTATATCTACTCCGTCTATCATATTGCAGCCGCCTGCGGTTTCCATGTTGTCAAAACTCCGGTCTTCGTTGGATTTCCAGACATATCTGCCATAGCCGTTCTCAAAAACATATACGTTATATATTCCTCCTTTTGGATCGCCGTATTTTTCGATAAGCTGAGAATATGTCATACCAAGCTCCGAAATAATGTCCTCGTTAATTTTGAAGCCTTCTTCCGTTATCTCAAGAGCGGCAGTATTGGGGCTGTCGGATTCGCTCTGTCGGGATTCGGTATTTTCATCGGCGGCGCCGCTTGATATTTCGACATCGGGATCAGTATTTTCTGAAACAGACGTATCGGCTGTAGTTCCGCAAGAACACAGTAACAGACACATTGCGGCAGATATGATATACAAAAAAACTTTTTTCATTATAAACACCAATTTCGTTATAATTTGTACCAATTCTCGATCAAAGTATGGACAATTTTTGTTGTCGATTGTGAATCAGCGCTTTGGGTGTACTTCACTATCATATTGTAGACCTTAAAAACTGTTGTCTACAATATGATAGTGAAATAGTATAAAAAAATATCTTATATAATAACCATTTGAATTGTGGATAAAATCCACAATTCAAATACTTCGGCGAAGCCGAAGTACCGCCGAAGGCGGTGGTTATTTAAGTTCAATACAATAACTGAGGGAGCTTTGCTCCCTCACCATGCCGCTTTTGCGGCATGGCATTTAAAAAATAGTTTATCTATTTTTTAAATGGTTATTATAGCAATCCAATTAAAAAATAATCATTTGATTATAAAAAGCCTATTACTGCATTATTACGTTTTTGTATTCGGGGCTTTGCCCCGGACCCCACTTCCTTTTTGGTGTCCAAAAAGGAAGCGAAAAAGACAGGTGCGGCTTCGCCGCTATTTATTTTTTTTGGATTGCTATAGTATTACTTTTTCCGCTGTCTGAGGTTATTATATCATTTCGCGGAGGGAATATCAAGTCAAAGATTAAAAAACAGTACTGCAACAGTGTTTATAATTTCCTTGTAACTATGACCAAAATATCAACAATAACCGAATGGGAGCAATAATCCGTAATTTATCCGTATAAATTCGGCAGGCGGCGGAGCGTTACCGAATTTTCATAAGAATAAATACGTTTTAATTCTTCTTTGGTTGTATAATTTTCGGTGCAGGCAAATTCATTCGACCAAGTCATATACCAGCTCCACGGAATATTGTTTTCGCAGATCGCTTTCACATCCGGCAGAGTTCCTATCTCGCCTATAGCGTATAATTTATCGGCGGAGGAAATATTCATTATTCCCGAAAGCTCTTCCTCGCAAGCCGTATGTTTATGAGCGGGAGGATACATATCCCTCGTTATGATATCAACAATATCATCGCCCGGGTAACATTCCTTTAAGGCCGAATTAAAAACCCAGATAAGATTATTTAGTCCGAAATGTTTTGTGTAGCGGTCATACATCAAACGATAAAGCTTTCTTACGGTATCTCTTCCGTATCCTCCCCACCAGAACCAAGTGCCGTCGCATTCATGAAAAGGTCTCCATAAAATCGGGATATGCGCGTCGCTGAACGGTTTCAATAATCCCGCCATATAATCCATGTCGGATAAAAGAGCGTAATATTCGGGAGCTCCTTCGGTTACGGCACGTGCGGCGTTAAAATCGGTGTTTTGTGTGTAAAACGATTTATCATGTCCGCCGAGGGGTGAAAACCAATGCCACGTAAATGTTATAAGACCTCCCTTTTCAGCCCATTCCCACGCTTTTTCAAGAGTATTCTGAGCTTCTCTCACCTCTTTAAGGCATTCCTTATCGCTGTTTTCATATCTTATATTCGGCGAGTAACCGAGAAGCTCAAAGCCGCATAACGCGGGAAGCTCTCCCGTAACATTTTCTATGTAAACAAGTTCTTTCTGTTCCATAGTTTGCGTATGCTGACCGAGAATTATTTTCTTTCCCCGATTTTCCGAAAGATAATCCAGAACTCTGTTAACCTCAGCCTGAGCGTTTGAATTTACCGATATCATTTTTTCATCTCCTTTTTAGTAAATTTTTTACTGAAATAAGAACAAATACGAAAGAACTCCTTTATTTAAAAAGGACTTCCGTCGTATTTGTTTTTTATACGGACAGCTTGATTGTCGTTTTTCACGTTTGCGGGGTTTTATACGGTTCCCGTATTTCTTTTCTTCTCATATAAATCAATCCCCTTAAAAACCTGCTGCAAATTTGAAACCCCCATAATATTTATCCTGTACTTCTTTTCCCTGTCCAATCCCTGAAGCGCTGATTTTGGGACAATACACCCCTTGAACCCGAGACGTTCACCTTCTCTTATCCTTTCCTCCACATGGGAAGCGCTTCGGATCTCTCCGCCTAATCCTATTTCACCCAACACAAACAAGTCTTCGGGCAGCGGCCTGTCGCAAAGACCCGAATAGAGCGCCGCAGCGACAGCCAGATCGGCAGCGGGCTCGTCTATCCTGAGTCCGCCGATAATGTTTATATAAACGTCAAACATTCCGAACAGATAGCCTGTCCTTTTTTCAAGCACCGCCAGAATAAGGCAAAGCCTGTTATAGTCAAATCCGTTCGCCACCCTTCGGGGCGTGGCGAAGCCCGTTTTGCACACTAACGCCTGCACCTCCGCCATGATAGGTCTTGTACCTTCCATTGTGCAGAGTATGCTTATCCCGCTGACGTTTACCGGTCTCCCCGAAAGCAGCACTGCGGAAGGGTTCTGAACCTCTTCAAGACCTTTGTCCGACATCTGAAAAACGCCGATTTCGTTGGTGGAGCCGAAACGATTCTTTTCCGCGCGCAAAATCCGGTAGGAAAGCTGTTTGTCTCCTTCAAAGTACAAAACAGTGTCAACAATATGTTCCAGAACCTTAGGACCCGCTATTCCGCCGTCCTTATTAACGTGTCCCACTATAAAAATGGGGATTTCCTCGTTTTTGGCAAGCCGCATAAACGCGTTTGTGCACTCTCTTACCTGTACTAGACTTCCCGCCGTTGAGGAAATGGTGTCAAGCTGAACGGTTTGTATCGAATCCACAATCACAATATCGGGTTTGTGCTGTTTTATGGCGGTTATTATGGCGGAGCAGTCGGTGTCGGCTATTAGACTTAAGTTTTCGGTTTCCACATGAAGCCGTTCGGCTCTGAGCTTTATCTGTCTTCGGCTCTCTTCTCCCGACACATACAGTACGCTGTGCTCCCGTCCGAGATAATCGCAGATTTGCAGCAATAATGTGGATTTACCTATGCCGGGATCGCCGCTTAACAACACCAGCGAGCCTTTTACCAGACCGCCCCCCAACACTCGGTTAAGCTCCTCCGACCCCGTATCGTATCTTACGTCTTCGTCATAGCTTATTTCGGATAATTTGGAGCATTTTGCCGTGCGGTTGGAGGAAAGCCCCGTTCCTTTTTCCTCCACCGCTTCTTCCAAGGTGTTCCAAGCTCCGCAGGAGCTGCATTTTCCCAGCCATTTCGGGAATTCCTGCCCGCATTCACTGCATATATAGTATGTCCGCTGCTTCGCCATTTTCTTCTCCCGTATTTTGAACGTCCGAGGAATCCGAGGTTTTGTAAAAGCCCGTTATCCCTTTGTAAATAGTAAATGCCACCTTTTTCTGATATTCGCTGTCGGACAGATTGGCGGCGTCCTCCGAGTTTGACAAAAATCCGCATTCTATAAGCAGCGCGGGCTGTTCCGTATTCTTGAACAGATAAAGACCGTTGTCAATCAGCTTTATTTCCCTGTCATTGTTGGGCTGAAGCTCACGGAAGCACTGCTGCATAGTCTGCGCCAATTTAAAATTGGAAGGATTGTTTGTGGTATAAAACATCTGTGCGCCGAAATACTGCGGTTCGGTGTACTGATTCTGATGAATCGAAATAAAAAGCGCGTCAGGATGCGCCTGTATTATTTCAAGACGGTTCTCCATATCGCTTACTTTCTGGTCGCGAAGGCCTTCTATGCCGCTGTCGTGAATCGACACGTCCTCCGTCCTTGTCATAACCACGTTAAAGCCGCTTAATTCCAAAAGCTTCTGCAAATCGGTCGCAATCGCCAGATTTATATCCTTTTCAACACAGCCGTTTACGCCGACACAGCCTCCGTCCGCTCCTCCGTGGCCGCTGTCGATCACTATGGTTCTCTTGCCTTCGGCAACGGAATCGGAAATAACCGGAACCGACGCGTTTCTGAAGGAAACCGCCGCGGCTATTACAATAAAACAAGCCAGAAAAATAAGTGTATGAGGAATCTTTGTTTTCATAGTGTCTTTCCTTTCATCAAGTGTTGTCCTTGTTGAAAGACTATGAAACAAGCGATAAATTTAGAACGTTTTTTTGTATAAACCGCTATTATTTTTTCTTTTCGTAAATAATTCTGTCAGGATTTAAGCTGTCGTTAAATCCCACGTTAAAGCCCAAGTGCGCAGCCAGCGGGATAAAAATATAACAGCCCATAAATATAAAGGCATAATAAGGCGGCAGCATGCTTATTTCGGAATAATTTACACCCATTGAAAGCGCCAAAGGATAGATCATCCCGCAAATCATACGATACGGTATAAGAAATCCGTCGAAAAGTTTTAAAACCGCGTCGAAAAACAGTATAATCGACGGTATGCACATTACGGCAAACATTATAACCCCGATAAGCGCCCATCTGCCCTTTATCGGCGCGTCCACACGGTGATTCTTGACCATAAGGCGCTCCCTTTGACCGTCTTTAAATGCGGCGGTGAACACAAGGGAATAAAAAACGAACAGCGTCAGCACAAAAAGTATCACCGTAACAAAGGTAACATCGGCGAACACAGATAAAGCCACAGTCATAACGGTGCTCATAATATTGCCCAATACCATGTATCCCACGCCGATAATCAAAAGCTTCCAAAACGGTTTTCTCTGCATAAATTTTATCCTTTCGGCAATAATAATCAAGAACAATTCACGGAAAAGGAGCTGATATAATGTCAAAAAATGACGATCTGGAAATATTAAACTGTATTTATAAAAACAGCAAAATGGCGGCGGACTGTATCGACAGCGTACAGGACAAGTGCGAAAGTCAGGAGCTGTGCGACTATATCGGAAAACAGCGCGCCCATTATAACAACAGCTGCGACAAAGTGGCAAGTCAGATCCGCGAGTTAGGCGGCACTCCCGCCGAGCCGCCCAAGTATGCGCAGATGATGGCCGAAATGGGCATAGATATGAAAACGGCGATGAACCGCTCTCAGAATAAGATAGCCAAGATAATGTACGACGGCACCAATATGGGAATAGTTGACATTGCCGAAACGGTAAACCACGCTTCAGGAGCGGAGGAAAAAACTATATCGGAGGCGAAACAGCTTTTGTCGGCGGAAGAACGCTATGCCGACGGACTGAAAAAATTCTTATGATGAACAAAACGGAAAAAGAAAAAAACAAAATAAAAAAAGTGTGCGTCAACCGCGGCAACGACAGCCGCGTTTATCCGAATAAAACAAAGGAACCTCAATACCTTACCTATATCGCCGTGGACAATAAGACTACCGAAAACGGCTGCGTTATAAACAAGGCGGATATAGACGCGGAAATTTGCCGCAAGGAAACCGACGCTAACAAAAAATAACCGGTTAAAATATTATTCCGAAGGGGCTGTAAAAAAGCCCCTTTTATTTTTATGTCGGTTTCCTTTCGCAAGGACGCGAAGTTTCGCCGCTTTTTTATTTTTTTACAGCCCCTTTATTATTTTTTGTTGGGCGTATTTACCTTATTATCGTTTAAAATATTGTTAAACGTGGATAAAGCTCTTCTGTGACACTCTTTGGTTTTTTCGTCCTGTTTTGCGTAGCCGCTGAACTCATTGCTCCTTATAACCATATACAAATCGTCGGGACAGCTTTCCGCGTATCTTGCCGTTTCGGCAAAAGCGCTGCCCTTAATTCTGTAATAATACTTATCCACAATCTGCGGATCGTCTGGATAAGCGGCGGATAAATCCTCAAACCCCCTGCTCTTTTCCTGATCTCCCAGAACTGTTTCCAGCTGCGCCATGTCCCCGATAAAAATCTGAGCGGTGGCAAGACCTATTTCGGAAAACAGCTTTGTCTGGTTGATATTGTAATAAGTGCCGTCCTGCTGAGGGCTCATATCAATATAGTAAACGTCCGCGTGAATATTTCCGTTTCCGTCGAAATCGTCGGTATACTGCTCTAAAGCCAATTCAATATCGTGCGTTTTATAGTAAAGGTCGCCGGATATCATCTTATCACCGGAGAAAACCAGAATTCTTATATCCGCCTTCTCCTTTGATACTGTGGAGTATATCAAAACCGCCGCCACAGCCGCAAAAAACAACCCTATAACAAGCTGCCATTTATAAAGGTAAAAAAAGTTCGCAAGCTTATTTTTAAAGCCTTTAACCTCGTAATGTTTTTTATCCGCCGCGGCGCCTTCTTCCTTTATGGTGTCGCTTTCTGTGATAATGCCCTGCTTAAGCTTAAGAAGCTCCCGTTTATCATCGTTATATGACATTTAAAAGAGTCCTTTCCGTTAGATACTTAAATAACAGTTAAAGTATATCACAAAAAATAGTTTTTTTCAAGTGAAATATGTGAAGGCTTGGTGTTTGTCTGCTGCTTGTTTGGTATTGTATCCGAAACGTTCGTATGTTCGCGTAAGATATGAACACGCTAAATTTTCAGCATTCCCTTTTCGTCCGTTCGTTTTTTAAGACCGCTCATTTTGACAATATAAACCGCCGTAAGCAATATCACCGCCGCAACCCACGCCAAGGGAGAAGCGAAACAAGCGGCGTCAAAGCCTATTGAGGGAACAAAGGCTGCCGCTATCACTACTCTTGCCGCAAGCTCACAGGCTCCCGCCATCATCGGAAGAAGCGAGTAGCCAAGTCCCTGAAGTACGTTTCTGAAAACGAACAACAGGGCGAGTATCGGATAAAAACAAGCGTTAATCCGTATAAAGTATACTGCCTGCTCAATTACCGCCGTTTCCTCCGCGTCCACAAACAGCAGGCAAAGGGGCGCGCTGAACAGCCATACCGCCGCAAATGCGGCCAAAGAGTATATAAGTCCCATTGTTAAGGAACTCTTCACTCCGTTTCCGATTCGCCTGATATTTCCTATTCCTAAGTTTTGACCCGAATAGGTGGCCATTGTTATTCCAAGGGTTTCAAGAGGAGCAACTATCATATTCTGCATCTTTCCGGCGGCGGTAACCGCGGCTACGGCGATTTTGTCTATGCTGTTCACCGCGCTCTGAAGAATTACCGAGCCCACCGCCGTAATGGAAAACTGAAGCCCCATGGGTACGCCTATTCGGGCGATACTTAGAACGCGTTTTCCTTCAAATTTAAATTCGGACTTGTCAAATTGCAGGATAGGATAGCTCCTTTTAATATATATAAAGCAAAATACCGCCGAAATTCCCAGATCGGAAGAGCACACGTCTGAACTCCAGTCACGGAGCGTCATCTC
>CANDLP010000021.1 GCA_947385505.1 uncultured Clostridia bacterium | reverse complement strand
CGCTTTTGCGGCATGGCATTTAAAAAACAGTTTATCTGTTTTTTAAATGGTTATTCGTATTATACCGTATACGTTATGATTTGATAACGGTATTTTTGTTTTTTAAAATTTTTTATGTCACAGCGATCGGCAAAAACTGTCTAATAATATAGGGAGATTTAAATTGCCCAAAAAACAGAAAGGATAAACAAAATTATGGAAAAAGAAGAATTGACCCGACTGGCCGAAAAGGCTCTGGAAGGGGACAGCAAAGCAATTGAGGCGATCGTGGAAGGCATACAGGCGCCTGTTTTCAATATGGCGCTGAGAATGCTGGGCACATTTGCGGACGCGGAGGACGCCGCCCAGGAAATTTTGCTCAAGGTGATCACAAATCTGTCTTCGTTCCGAAAAGAAAGCTCATTTTCCACTTGGGTGTTCAGTATCGCGGCAAATCATCTTAAAAATTACAAAAAGCATATGTTTGCCCACCTTCCGCTCAGCTTTGAGTTTTACGGCGACGATATTATGAACGGAAAAATACATGATGTCCCCGACCTTACACAGAACGTGGAAAAGAACATTCTGGCGGAAGAGCTTAAAATGTCCTGCACCAACGTTATGCTGCAATGTCTTGACGCGGAAAGCAGATGTATTTTTGTATTGGGCACAATGTTTAAGGCAGACAGCCGTATGGCGGGAGAAATTTTGGGAATGACTCCGGAAGCGTATAGGCAGCGCCTCTCCCGCGTGCGTAGAAAGATGGCGGATTTTCTCGGTGAATACTGCGGCGAATACGGTAAAGGCAAATGCAAATGCGCCGACAGGATAAATTATGCCATACAAAGTCACAGAATAGACCCTTCACACACCGATTACACCTCCGCGAAAGAGATTGCCGCGGATACAATGCTGGGCGTAAAGGAAGCGATGGAGGAGATAGACGGTCTGGCGCAAAGCTTCTCATTTGTCAAAACATATGAGCCGCCGGAAAGAATATTGCAGTTTATTAGGGATTTCCTCGGTTCCGAGTCTATGTCGGCAGTGAAAAATTCGTAGCGGCAAAAGACGGATTCGGAGACATCGGGTTTTGAGCGGATAAACTTATACTAATAACCATTTCAACACAGGATAAAATCAAAGTTGAAATGGTTATTACTATTTCACGATCATATTGCATACAACAGTTTTTAAGTCCTGCAACATTATTGTGAAATACACCCAAAGCGCTAATTCTCAATTGACAACAAAAATTGTCAGGCAATTTTCATATTACCCTTGACTTTTCCTTTCGGAAATGATATAATAACACTAACACATAAAAGGCTTTTATTGCTCTGTTTATGAGAAATATCAAGCCTATAAGCGCAATATGCGTCTGACGTTCTGCAAGCAAAAGTTTTCCGAAAAAAGGTTGACAATGTATGCTTTGTCACAGTATGCATATGACTGACAGTAAGATAAGTCTATCAACTTTTTCTGACCCAAAATATAAAGACACACCTTCATACTATGTTTTGACGAAGAAGGTATGTCTTTTTGTTTGTTGCCAAAAACAAGAATTATAGTTTGCTGTTAGGAGGTGAAAACGGAAGAGCGGCTTGCCTTTTTAAAAGAATGCCAATGCGACAAGGGCCGGGGAGATTTGTTCGCAAAGGCGACTAATACTAAATCTTGATCAAAGTATAGTCAATTTTTGTTGTAGATTGAGAATCAGCGCTTTATAACAACCGGTTCAAGAGCTTCACTGTAACAAAAAACGAAGTATACAATTTGCTAATATGTGGAGGAAAAATATCATGTTAAAAAACATAAAAGTTAAAAAAAGTTTGCTGCTTGGCTATGGTATCACCATCGGGGTTTCCTTGCTTCTGATCGTTACCAGCTTATTTATGATGGTAAATATCAAAAGCAGCTTTGTTACACTGCTTGACACGGAGTCTGCGGCAAATCAGCATATTTTATACTGCCGAATTAACTCGCTGTTGACAGGACGTAACATACGTGATTCCTATCTTGTTCCAGAATCCGAAGCGAACGAAAGGCTGCTCCAGGCCGCGGAAAAAGCACAGGAAGACCTGCTTGCCAATATGGAGCTGCTGAAGGAGTGTTTTCCGCCCCAACTGGAAAGAACTTTGCTGGATGAATATATTGAGATAGCTGCAAGCTGGGCGGAAACTAATCCGCAGCTGATTGAATGGTATCGTCAGTATGCCGAAACCGGTGATGAATCGTACCTTGACAATGGTATTAGGTTTATTACTGAAACGGATACCCCCGATCAGGAGAAGATGGCCGCAGCCGCTTCAGCCTTGGACGATTATTTAGTTCAGGCCATGGCAGAGGAGCGCGAGAGTATTGAATATGAGGTAGTTGTCATTATTGCTGTTGTTGCCGGTGCCACGGTTATTGCTACTATTGCAGTCATGGCGCTTGCGATGATGATTATTAAGACAATTACTATTCCCGTTGCTCAAGTTCAAAAAGCTCTGGTCGGATTCTCACAGGGTGATCTGGATATTCCCGTTGATTACCACAGCAAGAGCGAGCTGGGAGTGATGTGCGACGCTCTGCGCAGCAGCCAAGCGACTCTTTCCGGCGTCATTCAGGACGAAGCGTATCTGCTTAAGGAGATGGCAGACGGAAACTTTGATGTGCGCAGTAAGGACGCGACTATGTATGTCGGCGCACTGGAAAACGTTCTCGAATCTATCCGCGGTATCAATCATCAGCTTAGCGACGCTCTGTCTCAAATAGCTCAAGGTACGGATCAAGTTTCCGCCGGTGCGGATCAGGTGTCAGTGGGCGCTCAGTCGTTGGCTCAGGGAGCAACCGAGCAGGCTACCACACTGCAAGATCTGACATCAACGATTACAGATATTTCCGAAGCGTCACAGCAAACCGATCTTGCCGCCAAAGAAGCAAAAAACAGCGTTCAGGCAGCAGGCGCGCAGGTAGAAAAAATGAATCAGCAGGTAACCGTTTTAAATCAGGCAATGAACAAAATTGCGCTTTCTTCCGAACAGATGAGCAATATTATCAATACAATCGAGGATATTGCATTTCAGACAAATATACTTGCGCTTAATGCCGCGGTTGAAGCCGCCCGCGCCGGCACTGCCGGAAAAGGTTTTGCAGTAGTGGCGGAAGAGGTGCGCAGTCTGGCGGCTAAGTCGGATGAATCGGCAAAAGCGACTAAAGAATTGATTGACAGTGCAATCAAATCGGTTCAGGATGGAAGCGATATTGTGGAAGAAGTATCTCAGGCCTTGATTGAGTGCAAGGATTTGACCGACGAGGTTGTTAAGCGCGTGGATGTGGTTACCGACGGCGTGGAAGTTCAAACGGATTCAATTAAGCAGGTTACGGTAAGCATCGATCAGCTTTCTTCAGTGGTTCAAACAAACTCTGCGACAAGTGAAGAGTCGGCGGCGGCAAGCGAGGAGCTTGCCAGTCAAGCCACCTCTATGAAAAATCTGGTGGGACGCTTTACTCTTCGCCGTATCGACACTTGATCGTCAAAGCTTGTTACATATGGTAAAAATTTGTTCCTGACAATCTGAAATTTTCCCGTTATATAAGTTTATACTAATAACCATTTGAATTGTGGATTTTATCCACAATTCAAATACTTCGGCGAAGCCGAAGTACCGCCGCAGGCGGTGGTTATTTAAGTTCAATACAATAACTGAGGGAGCTTTGCTCCCTCACCATGCCGCTTTTGCGGCATGGCATTTAAAAAATAGTTTATCTATTTTTTAAATGGTTATTAGTATTATATTGTTTCCGCTTTAAAGGATGGACTTTGTCTGTCTTTTAAAGCGGAATTATATTATGCTTTTGTTTTTCAGCCCTCAAGCAATTCCCGAAGCTTTTTTAAAGCCTTTTTTTCCTTTCTTGACACCTGGACCTGAGATATTCCCATAATTTTCCCCACCTCTGTCTGGGTTTTATTTTTCAGATACCTTAAAATAATAACCTGCCTTTCCTCATTTTCCAGCAAAAGAAGGCACTGATTCAAGGCGATTTTGTCGGTAAGGGCCGCCTGTTCCGGCTGAACGGGAACATCAAGCTCCTGTCCGTTTTCTTCCCCGTTGTCCGCTGTAAGAGAAAGAGGGGGAAGAGAGGCGGTTACGGCTTCACCCGCCTGTTCTACCGTTATTCCCAGAGCTTCCGCTATATCGGACAGTTTAGGCTCCTTTCCCATGCTGCGAAGCTCCGCTTGAACCGCCGTTACTTTAAGAGACAGCTCTTTTAAGCTTCGGCTTACCTTTACGGCTCCTCCGTCGCGGAAAAGCCGCCTTATTTCGCCTAAAATAACAGGGACTGCATAGGTGGAAAACTTCAGTCCTCTGGTTTCGTCAAAGCCTATCCCAGCTTTGACGAGCCCTTCACAGCCCGCCGCAAAAAGTTCCTCATACTCTATCCCCCTGCCTTTAAAGCGGGCGGCAAGAGAGTGGACAAGCCCTAAATTATCCTGTATGAATTTATTGTCGGTTTTATTCATATTTTCCCGTCAGTTTCTTTTTCATGATTACCGTGGTGCCCTTTCCCGGTCGGCTTGTTACTTTAAGGGAATCCGTAAAGGCTTCCATTACGGCAAAGCCGAGACCTGCCCGTTCCTCTTCCGGAGCGGTGGTGAAAAGCGGCTCCATTGCTTTTTCCACGTCTTCTATTCCACAGCCTTTGTCGGCTATTTTTATGTACAGGCAGTTGTCGTCTGTGAGCTTAAGGGTTATTGTTATATCTCCGCTTTTATCGCGGTAGCCGTGGACAATTGAGTTTGTCACTGCTTCGCACACCGCCGAGCGAAGGTCGGAAAGCTCCTCTACCGTGGGATCAGTCTGCGCCGCAAAGGCGGCAATACAGCTTCGCGCCAGCGACTCGTTTTTGGACATGGCGGGGATCGTTATTTTCATTTGGTTTACTGTTTTCATTCGGGTACAGTCCTTTCTGAATTGTTATCGGCATTACTGTATTATAGAACATGTTCTCATAGAAACGGCGCCCGTCTTTTCGGCAAAATTTTCCAGATTCAGCGTCAAAAATTCTTGAAATATGTCAAGTATTTCTGCGGCTTTTTTCCTTGACTGCGAAAAATTTTGCTCGAAAATCCGCACACCGCTCCTATGAGGATAAGTTCTTAAGCTTTTCGGGCAATATCATCGAACCGAGTCCCGCAAGCTTTATGATTTTTTCCGCATAGCGGGAGGGATTTTTTATAACCACTTTTCCGCCGTACAGCTCGGCTGTACGCTGACGGCCCAATATAAGACCAATTCCGCTGCTGTCCATAAAGGAAACACGGGAAAAGTCCATTATGCAAAGCTTTGGCGTGTAGCGTTCAAGTCGGGCGTCGATCAGCTCCCGCGCTTTTGCGGCGGTGTGGTGATCCAGCTCGCCCGAAAGAAAGGCGGTTATGAAGTCTTCGCCGAAGGTGATTTCTACGGTCATTTTTAAAGTTCCTTTCCTGAAAAAATTTTTGGAAATTTAATACTGTTCACAATTTATGAAATAGTGCAGAAGCTGCCTTGTCAAATTTGAGCAAGATTTACTTTTTAGGCGTACAATAATTATCAAATACTTGTCCACCAATAATACTACCACCGTTCTCAGCAAAAAAATGTCAAATTCGGTACCCAAAAACATTTTTTTCCATACTATTGCTCCCAAAATAAAAACAAAAGCTTAGGCTCATACATAAACCAAAGCTTTTGTCATCTTTTTTGACATCAATTCCTTTTTGATCATGCGTATTCAGGTCAAAAAGGGATCAGTATTACATTTAACCTTCAATAAAGCTTAGAGGGCTGATAAATCCTCCGTCCTTTTTAACCTCAAAATGAATATGGGGAGCAAGCTTGCATTCGCACTCGGCGGTATTTCCAGCCTTTCCTATAATATCTCCGCAGGCTACCTCCTGTCCTATCGAAACGGGAATGTTGGCGTCAAGACCGTAAACGCTGCTTATATGCCCGTCGCCATGGTCTATGGAAACGCATACGCCCCAGAGAGCGTCCTCCCATATGTTCGATATTTTTCCTTCGCCGCAGGCTTTTACATCGGTTCCGACCTCTGCGGCGATATCCACGCCGTCATGAGTCTGCCAAAGATTCAGCGTTTGTGATTTGACCAGTTCTCCGTCGCTGTATTCGTTAATGATCTCTCCGTCGGCAGGCATCGTTCTTGGGGAAGACGCGGCAAAGAAATTGTTTGCAGGCTCGGTTTGCGGTTCAGCGCTTGTATCAGCGGATGTTTGGGGAGTTGTTGCCGCGGCGGAAGCGGGCGTTGTTGTACTCGCCGCCGTAGTGGTAACAAGAGGGACGCCGGGTTGGTTTTTGTCGACTTCAATAAAAAGTTCATCGCTGTTTTCACCTCCGAAACCGTTCATAATGCTGTTGTAAGCGTAATAGGTAGAAAAGCCCACTGCTGCCACGCTGAGCGCCAAGGCAACTATAAAACCTTTTCCCTTCATTGCGGCTCTTACTTTTGCTAATCCTTGTTTTTTCATTGTATAAGTCCTTTCTTTATTTTATGTCCGACCATGAGAAACGGTGCACTTGCTCACACGAGTTTTTGAGCAATTGCGCCTCATACTAATCTCTTCTTAAACCGTGGGTATTACGTCAGGTCAAAAAGTGATTGGTATTATGTTCCCGAACGCGTACATAGCCGATAACGATTCGGAAACTTACGTGGATATTGTTGGCAGTTATGGCGTAATTATACATTTTTCATTGCTTTAAAAACAAATTTTTTCTTGGTATAATTTCATATTATTTCGGCAAAATATTACCGTAAATAAAAACAGCCGCTTTGAAGAGGCTGTTGAGAAAGGACGGTAAAAATATGACGGGTAAAGAATTGTTATATATAGAGGACGCATTGGGACATGAGAAATATTTTCAGACCAAATGCTGTGAAACTGCTTCTCAGATAAAGGATCCCGACCTTAAGACCTGCGTACAGCAGTTGGAACAGAAGCACCAGCAGCTTTTCCAAAGCTTTTACGGGCTTCTTTAAACGATTGAATAGCTTGAGAAACAGGAAAGGAACGGTCAAAAAATGGACGATAAAAATTTAATGGAAGATATTCTTCTTTTGGAAAAGGGCGCTTGCGACCTTTATATGCACGGCACTCTCGAATCATCCACCGCTAATGTGCACCAGGCTTTCTGTAAAGCCTTAAACGATTCGGTTTGTATGCAGGATCAGGTGTACGATAAGATGGCGGAAAAGGGTTGGTACCCTTCCGAACAGGCGGAACAAAACAAAATCAACACCGTGAGAGCCAAATTTACGGCTCAGCAGTAACTGCTTTCATGTTTTTATAATAGACTCCGAATGAAAATTTCTCTCTAAGAGAGGACGTCGGTTATTTTGCTTATCAAAAAGAAAAATAACCGACGGCAAAAAGGGGCTGTAAAAAAACACCCCCGAAAAAAAGACTGCAATCGCCCCAAAAGGGTTGGATTGCAGTCTTTTTTGTGATATAATTTTAGTTGAAATGAAAAATCAATCACAAAACAATTACGCCATATCAACTTAAATTACCGGTAGATATGGAAAGAATAATAGAAATTTCTGATACGGTATATACATTTGGTGAAGTGATGTATCATATTGACCTAAAAAAATATCTTGCATTTGAGGAAAACAAGACAGATCGACCGCAATATGAATGTACTGCTTTACTAAAGGTTGTACTATTCGCATTTATGGAGCAAGGATACTTATTATTAAGAGAAATTGAGAAGCTGTGCAAAGTAGATATTCGTTTTATGCGGCTGTGTCAAGATATACCTTCGTTATCTTTTATGACAATAGATAATTTTATCAAAATAATTTAAAAAGTATTGAAGAAATTTTCTTAGAAATCAACGCATATGTTTTTGAGCGTGAAAATGTTGATTTGAAACACGTGTATATTGATGGAACAAAAATCACAGCCAATGCAAACAAATACAGTTGGGTATGGAAGAAAAGCAGCTTGAAAAATCGTAAGAAAACATTTGAAAAGATTACAGCTTTGATAGAGGAAATAAATAAGACAATTCTCGCGCATGGCATAAAATTCGGAATAATTCGAATACGAAATTTATCAATATTTAATTGAAACTAAGTTAAAAAGTTGTCGGTTTATTTGTTGTACTCAAAAAAATGCTTATTTTCTTTTTGGGGCTTATTTTTTCTAAAATAAATCCGAGACGGCTCATTTTTGAGTGTCTCGGATTTTTGTTGGGTGTTTTTTACAGCTCCCGTTATAGTAATGCTATGTCAAGCTCTAAGGATTGAGCTTGTAATACGCCATTTCAAGGAGAGTGCAAACCGCTGGTTTAATGGCGGTTTTGGTTATTCCATCTGAATTAACAAAATGGAATTGGTATCAAACTTATTTTCTTCTCTTGGCCGCCAACGATCCCGCCAAAGCAATTGCCGCCATAGCAGCGGGCACAACAGCCAGAGGAACGCCTGTGGGCTGGTTCTTATCCGGATTGTCTGAGCCGCTTGTATTGCCTGTGCTGCTCGCGTTGCCGCTGTCACCGCCGTCAGTTATGTTGCCTGTATTGTCGGGCAGCGCGGTATCTGTGCTCTCTGGAACTTCGGGTTCGCTAATTTCCGGTGCTTTCGTTTCCGGAGCCTGTGTTTCAGGGGTCTGAGTTTCCTCAGGCTTTGATTCGGAGCCCGTATTGTCGGGAACATAGAAATTACCGTTTGACGCGGTAGTAGTCACTGTGGGTTCTTCCGGATCAATATCGGGAAGATTCTCGTCGGGAACAATGGGAGGAAGCTCCTCGGAGGGTGTGTTTCCGCCTTCCGCGTCAAATCTCGCGCCCGCGTCAGCGGGAGACGAATCAGTAAGGGCAAGAAATTCGTTTAAATCAATTGTTCCGTCGTCATTGCGCCGGATTCCCTCAAAGGTGAGAGACTTAAACATATCCTCGGTAATCTCCTTGCTTTCGGAATTCATGCTCTTTGATCCGTTCCAGAAATAAACGTTACTGCCCGCAACGGCTGCCGCGTTCTGGGTTCCCTTTCCCGATACCGAATCTGTCACCGCAAAATCTGCGGCGGTGATTTCGGACATGAATCTGGCTGCGGAGATGTATTTGTAAGAAATAAGACCCTTTACGGAGAAATCGGTGTTTGCCACATTGTCTCTTGTGTAGAGATTTATGTTGCTCTTCTTATTGTTATAGGTGGTGCAATTTTCAACCTTTACGTCGGGACAGGAGTTGGAGGTTATACCGTCCGCCTTGTTGCCGAATGCTATGCTGTTTTTCAGCAGGTGGCCGCCCGGCATTCCTTCACCGCCCAGCTTAAAGCCGTTGCCGTTTCCTGCGTCAGTGCCGTCCTCAAGATAACCGTTTCCGTAAGCTACTGAGTTTTGAATTGTAACGGAGCCTATTGAACCGGAAGCGGTTTTCGCAAATAGATCCCAGCCGTCGTCGGCGTTATTATAGGCTACACATCCGTCAAATACGTTGCCGGTGCCGACAGTGAGCTTGGCGGCAAATCCGTCCGCATCCTCATAACCGCCGTCGGCGTTATTGTGGGAAGTACAGTTCAGAATAAGGTTATTGCAGGGCCACAGCTCTTTAGGATCGGCGCTGTTGTTGTATGCGCTGATCTGTATACCGGTGTTGCCGTTGTTGTAAGCGTTTATCTGATCCAGTGTGATGTTGTTTCCGTTTACATAGAAGCCGCCCTGACCGTTTGAAGTATTGGTTACGTCGAAGCCCTTAAAGTACCAGTAATCTCCGCCCGCTCTGAAGCCCTGGCACTTTTTGCCGAAGTCGAATACGGGGCGGGTGTTTGCTTCGGGATCGGCTGTCATGTAAATTTTGCCCTCCGCAGTGCCGTCAAGGCCGCGCGCAATATGCACAGGCGATTCAAGGTTATAAACGCCTTCCATAACTACAATTGTCTGACCCGGCTGCGCCGCGTTTATCGCTGTGTAAACGTCGAGAGGATGATCAGGTCCTCCGTTGCCTTCGGAGGTGCCGTTGGGGGCAATATAAAGATTCTTCTGGTTTGCAAAGCGGTTTTCAAAGTTAACGCTGTGCTCTTTGGTTACGGGATCGGTGCTTGCCAGTACCTGCCCTTCGCCCAGTTCCTGGTCGGGATCGGGAGTAAACACAACGGTTATCTTATTTGATCCGCTTTCGGTGAGTTTTATTTCAACGTCGGTGCTTATATTGCGCAGGAGCTCGGCATTGGCGGATTTAACGCCGTTAACGCTTATTTCAGCCGTGCCCGCAACGTTGGCGAAAAGTGTGAGAGTGTATTTTTCGCTGTTGGAAACATTGCCCGATTTTACGTTGATTCTGGGTGTAATGCCTTCAACGGGCTTTTCTTCGGCGGGAGCGTCGTCCTTTGGATCAATTGTGGTGATCTTAACGTCGGAGAAGGTGGCGCGGGCGTTTCTTGAAGCAAAGAAGCCCACGTACACGTTTTCGGCGTCAAGCTGATCCAAAGCCTTAGGATCGTAGAATTTCTGAGTTCTTACAAGCTCTCCTTCCTGAGTGTAATAGGAAATAAAGTAGCCTGTGTTATTTCTTTGAATTTCGATTATAAAATCTGTAAGCTCAGCGATAGAAGGACCTTTTAACGCGTCAGGATTGGTCACGTTGCCCACGATATTGTAAGTGGCCGCGTCAAGACCCTGTTCAGCGGCGGAGATATCAAGAGGATACTGTACGCCGTTGGCAACCTTCTTTATTGTTTCAGTATCGCTGCTCATTACAAGGTCGATATTTTCGGGAGTAATACCCAGCTTGGTGTTTATACCCAAGCCTAACTGCATTGAATACTTATTTCCGAGAGTGGTGTCATAGGTGATCTCGTTAAATTCCGGATCGTAGCGGTATTCTACCTTTGAAGCAAGCGCCATATACTGGTTGCTCCAGAAATCCTTTACCCCGTATACGTCGGGAATGCTGTCGATAGCTAAAAGTCCGAATCCGTCCTGACCGTTGGAATATGTCCAGCTGTCAACATGAACATTGGCGCGGATGGTAAAGTTAAGGCCGGTGGAGATTGGGGTGTAATAGAAGGCGATACCGTCCTGACCTGCGGGCTGTATCTTGCCCTTGCCTTTTTCGGAGAATACGGTTACTTTTCCGTCTTCGTTAATATTCCCCTCATACCCGTTGGAACCGTCAGTGGTGCTGGTTGAGGTGCCGTAAATTGTAAAGCCCCATCTCTGCTGTTCCTCTTCGGTAACGGCAGCTTCCATGACGGCTGACTTTTCGCCCTCGTCGCTTCCCCGTACCGCGGAAACGGCGAAGCTGTACTTTTCACCTACCGTAAGACCTGTTACAATGAAAGTTGTTTCAACCGATGTTCCGGCTTTTTCGTCGTTAACATAAATATTATAGCTTTCGGCCTCCTTTACGGAGCTCCATATAAGCTCTACCGAACCCTTGCCCTTGTTTGTGGCGGAGGAAATATTTGTAACGCCGAGAGGAAGAAGGTAATCAACCGACACGGCTTCGGAAATAAGCTCGGCGGATTCTCCCTCACGGGAAAGGGTTGCCTTGAAGGTATAGGTTCCCGAATCGGCGGGAGTAAATGTGAGCGTATGCTCGGATTTTTCCGCCAAGGAGCGCATATCGGTTTCGTTGCCGTCCTTATCGGTCATGGTTACTACTACCTGATCGCCGCCGTTAACGCCTACGTCGGCTGTTACGTTAACGGTTATATCAGAGCCTTTCTGAGCCGCGCCTGTGATAACCGGTGCGGCCACTTCGCTCCAGTCGGCGCGGTCAACCGTTGCGGGAGCGCCTTCGGTAACAGATACTTTAAAGAAATAGTTGTTGTTTTCCTTGCCGCCGAGGAAGTAAGTTCCCGCTTCGGAAAGCTCGAAGGCGGAAATGCAGGGAGCGTTCTTCACAAGGGTTTCTTCGGAGGTATAAACGGTCTCTCCCTTGGTGTTTACTACGGTTATCTGACGGTTGTCGTCGCCGCCTTCAACCCACCATACTTTAACCTGAGCGGCTCCTGCGGTTGTAAATGAAACAGCGTTTTTCGGGGTTGCAGCGTCAAGCTTTCCGCCGAAATTTATTCTCTGAGTGCCTTTGTAGCCGTCGTCAAATGTCTTTTCACTGCCGTCCGCCTTGGTTTTGGCGCTGTAAAACAGGGTGAAATATTCATCGGTGCCCTTTTTCTCGCTCTGGCCGTCCGTGAATGCTCCTGCCGCGAATGCGGTAAGATCAGTGGTGGTGTCCAGTATGTATTCTTTTGGCTGATGCTCGGTGACTTCCACTTTAAACCAGTAGTTTCCGCCAACTACATTGCCCAAATAATATTTACCTGCGGCGTCAAGTTCAAACGAGGTAATGCAAAGAGCATTGTCCGCACCTTCGTTGTCGGAGGTAAACACGGTTTCGCCGGTGGAATCAAGAGCCGTGATCTGACGGTCGGCTTTGTTCTTTGCCCACCACACTTTTACCGTTGCAGGGTTTTGAGCGGTAATCTCGATAGTCTCCTTTAAAGCGGAAATATCTATATCGTTCCGCCGAAATTGATTCTTTTTGTGCCGGCAAAGCCGTCCTCAAATGTTTTGGAGTTTTCGTTGATTGCCATCTTTGTACTTCCGTACAAGGTAAAGTAATCACCTTCTCCCGCCATAATTTTTTGGCTGTCCGCCAACGCCCCTTTGTCGATTTTTTCCAGCTCGGAAGCGTTAAGCACATAGGTGGGATCTCCCGCAGGTGAAGCGGTTCCCCCTTCCGGCGCGCTTTCTGCGTTTACCGTGACCATAGACACGGAGGTCAGCGACATAAACAGCGCGATAACTCCGGCAAGAAGCCTGTTTTTGCCTTTTGGTATCATGATCTTCCTCCTGATAAAATTTGCCGGACACCTATATTAAAGCTCAGAAAAAAGCGTATGCTCAATTTTGAATTGTGGGTATTATTGATGTCCCAAAATACATCAATTCAAAATGGGATTGGCATGAGGTTCTGAAGCTAAAGTGTCCGCACTTGCTTAAACTTATTATCTTAATGATATCGTATCAGAAGGCTTTTGTCAAGGACAAAACGGGCATAAATGAGAATATTTTTATATTCTCAAAATCGCTCCCTGAGCGGCTTTGTAAGAACAAAGAACTTTAGGTTAAGCTGTAATGTCCGAATTGTCTATATTTTTTTGTGTTATTTTAAAATTTTTAACTATATTAACCAAAAATCAAGGGCAATTAAATTTTTGTCAGGAATTAAAGCGGTTTAGGCTAATGAAGAGAAAAAAGCCGAAAAAATGTGAAATGATAAAATATTTATAAATTTTTATTAAATCAGAAACATAAAATTTTTATATAAAATATTGACCTTTTTGCCAAAATATGTTATAATGTACTTATATATTATATAGCAAAACTCAATGCATTCAGAAAGAAATTTTAAAATGAAAAAAATAATACTATTTCTTTTATATTGTGTTTTTTGCACATTTACGCTGACTTCCTGCCGGCTGTGC
>CANDLP010000020.1 GCA_947385505.1 uncultured Clostridia bacterium | reverse complement strand
CTTTTCGCTTTCGTTGTTTTTATAGTCAAAAAAGTTTTCCCTTGCTTCGGATACCATTTTTTCATCAATATCGGCAAGAATTTCAAATAAATCCTCAGGTCTCATATTATCGTTCCTTTCAAACAGAATATATTTGCGTTATATAATGAAATACCGTCAATAGCCCGTTTTCTCAAGATGCTGTCTGAGTTTCTTCCTTATTCTGTTCAAGATAACAGACACATTGTCTTCCGACAGCCCGAATCTTGCCACTATGTCGGAAACGCTGTCGCAATACCAGTAGCGGCAGATAAAAATATCCCGCTTTCGCTTGGAAATCCCGCGCAAAAAGGCGTTTATCTCACCGACAAGCTCCTTTCGCTCATGCTCCGCCTGTATATCGCTGCCGCTTGGAATAAGCTCGGACAGCTCTTCAAATACCGCTTCCGTCTGTCCTCCGCCTCTTTTTAAGGCAAGCTCCTTTCGCCGCATGTTTATTGCCAGATTTCTGGTTAGTTTTCCCAAAAAAGCGGACAGCATCTGCGGATCATTAGGCGGAATAAGCTCCCACGCCTTAAAAAAAGTATCGTTTACGCATTCCTCCGCGTCCTGCCTTGTCCCCAAAATATTAACGGCGATCTTCATACAGTAGCTCTTGTACTTGTCCGAAGCCGAAGTGACAGCCTTTTCGCTGCGCTGACGAAAAAGCTCCAGTATTTCATTATCTTCCATAAAGTACCTCCGATGGGGAAGCCGCAGGAGTTTTTTTATAACCAAGCTGTTTGCGGCATCTTTAAAAATAAACTTTGTCTATTTTTAAAGCGAAAACAGTATAAGCGGCTTTTCCCTTTCATCTGTATACACAAAGATTATTTGAAAATCTTACATATTTGTTTTAATTTTTTTTAAAATTTAGGTTTGTATCAATAGCTGTTCTGACATTCGGCATATTATGCGCAAATTTTTTAAAGACAGACTCTAATACTAATCCCTTTTTGAACTGTGGGATTAGTGTTTTGGGGTCAATCCCATTTTGAACTGTGGGTATTACGTCAGTTCAAAATGGGATTGGTATAAGTGTACCATTCTCATTTACAATAGTCAACAACTATACCGATGAATTTGCGAATGGCGTTTGAAAGAGTATAATGAATTTGAAAATGCTCCGTAAAAAGCTTGCCTGACTGTGTTGGAACGGGAAGCGCAAAGGAAAAATGTCTATTGTATTGAAAACAGGGTAAATCAATAAAATACTTATAATTAAATATAGTATTAAGCCAGTGTAAATAATTTTAATAAATTTTATATTCCTGTTTATGTCTTAAAATTGATGAATAATATTCAGAAAATATAAAATAATAATTTTTTGTCATCGGGGAAAAGGAAAAATCTGTCTGTTTAATTAAAGTTTGCATGGTTATAATATAACAAAACACAAATGTATACTAAATGAATAAAATTTAACCGATTCGTCAGATTATACCAAAAACGGCGGAAAATTTTGCGATATTTTTAACATTTTCACTTATCCGCTTCAAAAAAGCGTTAATCTCCATAAAAAGGCTTTACAAAAGGATTTAAAAGTGTTCCGGGGTTTCTTTGTCCAACTCGTTTTATTCTCTTTTGTGATTGACAAACGGACGGTTATGTGATAAAATGTACTAAAATATTAAATGCAAGTTAAGATATATAAAAATTCAAAAAAATTCGGTTATTTTTTTAGCGTTGTTAGAAGAAGCTCTTTCTTTGGCTGATTGATTAAAATTTAAAGCGCTAAAAAGCCGAGCTTTAATGAAATTTTTATTTTATTTAATTCATTTGATATTTAAGTACGGATCTTAACCGTTATAGGGTCATTAAAAGAAATGATCCCGTGGTTAAAGATAAATTTTACAGGAGGCAAATAAAAGAAAATGAAGAAGATAATTGCAATAGTTCTTACTTGTGCCATGATCTTAAGCATTGCGGGTTGTGACCAGAACACCGGCAATAGCGATCCCGACACTACCACCGCTTCACAGTCGGATGGAGCAGGCACAGAAGGAACAGAGGGTTCTGAAAGCACGGAAGGAACCGATGCTCCCGAAGGCGGCGATGAAACCGACGCTGAAAACTCAGGCGAAGAAATCGAAATGGCTATGACATACCCCGGCTTTGAGAACATGACTTATTCCGAGGCGTCCGCTGCTATTTATGAAGCTAATCTCGGCGAGTTCAAGGCAGCTTTGGAAACAGCCAGCGCGGAAACCGACGATATCTCCAAGAGATATGCTCTCATGGCTGTTGCCGAGGCTAAGCTCCTTGAAGCAGGCGTATTTATTCCTCTTAAGGCAAACGGCG
This sequence comes from uncultured Clostridia bacterium, assembly GCA_947385505.1. GTDB lineage: Bacteria > Bacillota > Clostridia > Oscillospirales > Ruminococcaceae > Ruminiclostridium_E. The sequence continues at coordinate 11,468 of CANDLP010000020.1, read as the reverse complement.
GCTCTTTCGCTATCAACCGTATGGCTAACTACACCTCTTCTCCCGTTATGTGGGGATCCGATAACTACAGATACCATCATTCGGTTATTGCCACTGAATTCATTTCCGCCGCAGACAGAGAGGAAATCAAGGCGAAATATAATGAATTAAAGGGCACAGGCACTTACCTTGACTGGGTTAAGGAATACCTTACCGGCAAGGGCTATGAGCTTAAGGATGAAAAGAGCATTTACTATTCCGCCGACCTGACTTCTTGGGATGTTCTGGCAACCAACGAGGCGGACAACGCCGAGTTCCTCTGCAATACCTATGACGGACTTCTCGAGTACGACTGCGAAAATGTTCAGCAGCCCGGTCTCGCTACAGGCTACGATATTTCCGACGACGGTCTTACCTACACATTCCATCTTCGCGAGGGCGTAAAATGGGTTGACTCTCAGGGCCGCGAGGTTTCCGATCTCACTGCCGATGACTTTGTTGCCGGCTTCCAGCACCTTCTCGACGCAAAGACCGGTCCCGTTTCCCTTGTTCAGAATCTTATCGCAGGTGCCGGCGATTACCTCAGCGGCGATAACCTTGATTTCAGCAGCGTAGGCGTAAAGGCTGTTGACGACTATACTCTTGAGTACACTCTTTCCGAGGTTGCTCCTTACTTCCCCTCTATGATGGGATACGGACTCTTTGCTCCTATGAGCAGATCTTTCTTTGAGAGCCAGGGCGGCAAATTCGGAGCGGAATTTGAGCAGGTTAAGGACACCGAGGCTTATACCTACGGTCAGGATCAGAACTCCATCGCTTACTGCGGTCCCTTCATCTGCACCAACGCTACCTCCAAGAACTCTATGACTCTTGAAGCAAACCCCACGTACTGGAATCCCGACGCTCTCAACGTTCATAAGATCAACTGGAGATTCACCGAGTCCACTGACCCCAAGACCTCCTATGACGACGCTATCAGCGGCTTTGTAGACGGCGTGGTTCTCTCTCAGGCGCTTATCGATATTGCCAAGGCTGAGGCTACCGATGACGGAAGCAACGTTTACGATAAGTACAGCTATACCAGCCTTACCGACGGTACAACCTTCGGCGGCTTCCTTAACTTCTTCAGACAGCAGTTTGCTAACCCCAACGATCCCTCCAGAATGGTTTCTCAGAAGACTGACGAGCAGAAGACCGCTTCTATGCTTGCAACTCAGAACGCACACTTCCGTCTTGCGGTATACTTCTCTCTGGACAGAGCTAACCAGAACGCTCAGCTCAGAGGCGACGAGCTTAAGTATGCTTCTCTCAGAAACACCTATACTCCCGGCAGCATGGTAATGCTTACCGATGATACTACTATTTCCATCAACGGTACCGACACAACCTTCACCGCCGGCACCAGCTACGGCAAGATCGTACAGGCTCAGCTCACAGCTGACGGCTTTAAGGCTAAGGTTTACGATGAAGCTACCGACTCTACCGACGGATTCGACGGTTGGTACAACCCCGAAAACGCTAAGGCAGAGCTTGAAATAGCTATTGAAGAGCTTAAGGCTCAGGGTGTTGAGATCAGCGCCGAGAACCCCATCGTTCTCGATTACCCCGTAGCTGCTCAGGTTCCCGAATTCAGACAGGGCGCTTATGTTATCAAGCAGTCTGTTGAGGACGCTCTCGGCGGATGCGTTATTATTAACGTTCTTGAGGGTGAAAGCTATGACGACCGTAACTACGCTATGTTCTATTCCGATACAGGTGACGGAATGAACTTCGACTTTATGGACGCTGCCGGCTGGGGTCCTGACTACGGCGATCCCGGTTCCTTCCTTAACACTATGCTTCCCGATTATGACGGCGACTGCACAAAGTATATCGGTATATTCTAATCCCTTTGATCGGTACTGTTTATATACTATGTGTATAAAGTGTTAACAATTTTATTTTAAAAGCTATTGCAGGAGAATGCCACCCCGTTCCCCTGCAATATCTGTAATCCGTTAGGGGCGGCACATTTTGTGCTGTCCCTTTCGGAGGTTAGAGGATAAACGGCGGTATAAAGCCTTATTCTTGTCCTTTAACCTCCGAAAGGGAAAACTACTGAAAGGAAATGCACATATGACGAAGTATTTATTAAAACGTTTACTTCACGGACTTTTTTCAATTATCATTGTAGTAGGCGTTGTAATGGTATTGATCTACTCCCTGCTGGACAAAATGCAGATATTTGCGGCTGACGCCAATTATGCCAAGGTAAAGAACAACAATAAGATCACATATCGCTACACTACATGGGAGCGGTACGGTTATCTTGATTACGTCAGCTATCAGGATTATCTGTACGAGCTGACTTATTCCGGAGAGATCACGGAGGAAGAGCGTTCCGCGGCCGTCGGCATAGGACGCACTCCCGAAAAGGATTCCGAAAAGGCGAAAGAGTATACCAAGAAATTCACCGACTATTACAAAAGCAAGGGCTATACCGTTGAAAGGTATAACGCCGTAATGGCTACCAAAAATAAGGTTGCCGACGGCGGAGCCGCCGTGCTGTTTGCTTATAAAGATATTCCGCTTATTGTGCGTGCATGGAATTATTTTACCGGACTTCTCAGCTTCGATAATATAAATGCCGTTGAAGATTATGACGGTGAGCGCGGTATTGAGTTCACATGGTTTGATCCCGTTTACGGCGGCGAAAAGTTTTCCCCCGCCATTATCGGAAGCGGTACAAAACACAGATATCTGCTGTACTTTGACAGTACGTTTCCTTTCATACATCAGAATCTTGTAACTCTTAATTTGGGCACGTCTTACTCGGTAAACAGGGGTATTGACGTATTCAAGACAATGACAAACACACAAGGCGCCTATGCCAAGTCGCTGGTTACATTTCCTAAGGGGCTTACGGAGGAGAGCGCCGACGATCTTCATACAGCTACCTATGTGCCGGGTTCAAAAGATATCAACAAGGTAAACGCCGACCGCTTCGACACTGATTACACTAATGTTGACCTGGTTCGCAACGGCTTCTCCAAAATGGGATACTCGTTTGTTATCGGTATTATTTCAGTAGCTCTGGCTTATCTGCTCGGCGTTCCTCTGGGTATTCTTATGGCGAGAAAGAAGGACAAGCTTATTGATAAAATAGGTACGATTTACATCGTGTTTATTATCGCCGTACCTTCATTGGCTTACATCTTCCTGTTCAAGCAGATAGGCGGCTCCGTAGGGCTCCCCACCGCTTTCGATATAAACAGCCCCACGACCCTTATGTATATTCTCCCTATTATTTCATTGGCGCTTCCTTCCATAGCCAACCTGATGAAGTGGATCAGGCGTTATATGATAGATCAGATGAATTCCGATTATGTTAAGTTTGCCCGTTCGGGGGGACTTAACGAGGGTGAGATTTTCACCAAGCATATCCTTAAAAATGCCATTATCCCCATAGTTCACGGAATTCCGGGCAGCGTTCTTGCCTCGCTTACCGGCGCTATCATAACCGAGCGCGTTTATGTAGTTCCCGGCGCGGGTAATCTGCTTACCGAAGCCATCAACAAATATGACAACGGCGTTATCGTAGGCGTTACGTTGTTCTATGCCGTACTGTCGGTACTGTCGATAATTCTCGGCGACCTGTTCATGGCTATGGTGGATCCCCGTATTTCGTTTTCCGATAAAGCAAGATAAACGCAAAGTATTCTTGTTTTCTGAACGAATAAGAAAAAATTACGTATCGTATATATTCATTTAAATTCTACGGAAAGGTAAGGCTATTATTATGGATTATGATTTCAGCGGCTGCGGTTTTACCGAAGAAGAGCTGTTTACAAGAGTTGATCACAACGATCTTGAATCCGAAAAAATTACTGCCCCTCGTTATTCTTATTGGCACTCGGTTTTCCGCGTGTTCTTTAAGAAAAAAATAAATATTGTCATATTGGCGCTTCTGGCGTTTGTAATAATATTCGCATACGTTTACCCCGCCGTTTCCACTTATGACGAATTCGGAAATCTTACCGACGCTTCCGCAAAACACCTTATGCCGGGCGCCGCGATAGATAAATTCGGATTCAATATCCACTGGATTTTGGGTACAGGCGCCGCGGGACAGTCTACCTTTGACGCTATCTGGTACGGATCAAGAATATCCATTTCTCTTGCTTTCGTATGCGCCGCTATCAATATGACATTAGGCGTTATTATCGGCGCTATCTGGGGATTTTCCAAAAAAGTCGATATATTTATGATGGAGGTTTATAACATCATAGGCAACGTTCCGTATATCCTCTTTATTTCGGTAATGGTTATGCTGTTTACCGCCAGCTTCTGGACAATGGTATTGGCTTTGACAATAACGGGCTGGCTTGGCATTGCCTACTTTATACGAACTCAGGTGGTTATTATACGCGACCGAGAGTATAATCTGGCGTCAAAATGCTTGGGCACCCCTACCGTAAAAATTGCTTTAAAGAATATTTTGCCCTTTATGACCTCTGTTATAGTTACTCTTTTGGCAACCGAGATACCTTCATATATTTCCTACGAAGTATTCCTTTCCTATATCGGTATGGGACTTTCCGATATGTCTCTCGGACGTTTGATTTACGCCGCTGAGACGGCTATGGTAACCCCCGGCTGGGGATTTGAATTCTGGAGCCCCGTGGCTATCGCTTCGATTATTACGGTAGTACTTTACGTTGTGGGACAGAATTTGGGCGACGCCTCCGATCCGAGAACACATATGTAATATTACAGAAAGTATAACCGTATTTTGTTTTTGCATACTCTAAAAAAGTGAAAACATTCGAGAAAAGGAATGAATAAACGTTATGAAAAACTCAGAAAAGACAGAAAACAGAAACATTTTGCTGTCGGTCAAAAATCTGGACGTTAAGTTTCATGTAAGAGGAAGAGTATTGACCGCCATAAGAAATATTTCTCTTGATATTTACGAAAACGAATCCATAGCCATAGTGGGCGAGTCGGGTTCGGGAAAGTCCGTTTTTACCAAAACCTTTGCGGGTATGCTTGATTCCAACGGTTTTATCGACAACGGGGAGATTGTTTTTAACGACGATCTTCTTGCCGATACGGTGGTAAAGCTTACATCCTCGGCAAAGACCGACATTATAAGCATTGAAAAAACCCTTAACGATTATGCAAAGCTTCAGAACGGCGCCGCTTCTTACAATAAAATACTGGAGCTTGAAACAGAAAATAAAGCGAGGTATGAGCTTACCGACGAAGAAAGAGTAAAACTCGAAGCCGAGCTGAAAGCGCTTATTCACGATAAAACCGAGCTTTTCAATACAAAACAGACTCTTTCCTCCAAAACCGACAAGGAAAAAATTAAGAAAATTTCCGAAAAAATAGATGAATTTGATCTTAAAATTAAGGAAAAGGAAAAAGCGGCAAAGGAATATAAAGCCAAGAAAAAACTGAAGGCAGACGGTGACGCCGAATATCTCAGGCAATATCACGAAAAGGTGAACAAGCTTAAAGCACAGCGCGCCGAAGAAATAACAAAGCCCGCTCCCGCCGAAGCCTTAAAAAGAAACAGAATAATCGCCAAAGAAATTTATCTTTCCGTGGGAAGATACGGATTTATCAAGCGCAAAAAAATGATATCGGGTCTTTTAAAGGCCTTCAAAAAAGCTTATTCATTGGGGATAGACCTGGATAACGAGGACGAAAGAAACGGCGTATTCAATAACGTTATTTTCCGTGTAAAATATCTTGATGAAACTCCTGAAAGGCTTCACGGGGTGTGCGTTCTGGATCTTGCGCGAATCAAGGATTCCAAGGACTGGACCCAGATAAGAGGAAACAGGATAGCCACCGTTTTCCAAGATCCTATGACCTCCCTAAACCCTATAATCACAATAGGGAAGCAGATCACCTCCGTAATTCTTAAGCACCAGAATTGCAGCGAGTCGGAAGCAAGACACAGAGCCTTAGACCTAATGAGAAAGGTTGGAATTCCCAACGCCGAAGCTCGTTTTGACGATTATCCTTTCCAGTATTCGGGCGGTATGAGACAGAGAATAGTTATTGCGATAGCTTTGTCCTGTCAGCCGAAGATCCTTATCTGCGACGAACCCACTACCGCTCTTGACGTTACAATTCAGGCGCAGATTTTGCAGCTTATAAAGGATTTGCAGAAGGAATTCAGCTACACCATCGTGTTTATCACTCACGACTTAGGCGTAGTGGCAAATATTGCCGACCGCGTAGCGGTGCTTTATGCGGGACAAATTGTAGAGCTGGGAACGGTTGAGGACGTATTTTACGATCCCCGTCACCCGTATACATGGGCGCTGCTCTCTTCCTTGCCTCAGCTTGCTCAGAAAAATACCGTACTTTATTCGATTACGGGTACTCCGCCTTCTCTTTACAACAGCATTACGGGCGACGCCTTTGCTCCCCGAAATCCTTATTGTCTCAGAGTGGACACACTCTTTGAACCGCCCATGTTTAAGGTAACCGACACCCATTTTGCCAAAACATGGCTTTTGGATCCGCGTTCCCCTAAAATCGAAAAGCCGGAGGGTATTCACAATATCCACGAAAAGCTGATAAAAGCATTTAATATATAGGAGCGTAAAGTATAGTGGCTAATATAAATCAAGAAAAGGAAAAAAAGGGACGTGTCGCTCATTTTCCCGAACACGGACCCAAGGATAAGGACGGCAGGGAAATACTCCTGTCCCTTAAAAATGTGGACATAACCTTCGGAAAGGGCGACAGCGCGGTAAAGGCTGTAAAGAACGCCTCCTTCGACATCTATAAGGGCGAAACCTTTTCTCTTGTAGGCGAGTCGGGCTCCGGAAAAACTACCGTCGGAAGAGCGGTAATACGCGTAAATCCCCTTGCAGGCGGTGAAATTCAGTATAAGGGCGTCCGTATTTCGGGAAAGATACCTCGTTCTCTTGACCGCGAGGTCATAAGAAATATTCAGATGGTATTCCAGGATCCCGCCGCTTCCCTAAACGAACGCGCTACAGTTGATTACATCATTTCCGAAGGTCTTTACAACTTTCACTTGTTTGAAAACGAAGCGGACAGGGTAAGAAAGGTTGAAAAAATCATCAACGAGGTCGGACTTCTCCCCGAACATCTTACCCGTTACCCTCACGAATTTTCAGGCGGACAGCGCCAGAGAATTGGTCTTGCCCGCGCCATGGTTATGGAGCCCGAACTGGTAGTAGCCGACGAGCCTATCTCCGCTTTGGACGTTTCCATAAGAGCGCAGGTATTGAACCTTATGAAAAAATTTCAGAACGAAAAACAGCTGACTTATCTGTTTATCGCTCACGACCTTTCTATTGTAAGATTTATTTCCGACCGTATCGGCGTTATCTATAAGGGCAACATAGTTGAGGTGGCGGAAGCGGAGGAGCTTTTCAATTATCCTTTGCACCCCTATACTCATTCCCTTATCTCCGCCATACCCATACCGGACCCGCAGCTTGAAAAAAACAAGGTATTATACACATATGATCCTTCGGTTCACGATTATTCCGTCGATAAACCGGAATTTGTAAACATAGGACACGATCACTACGTTTACGGCAACAAAAAGGAAATAGAGGAATACAAAAAGCTCCGTGAAGCGGAAGTTCCCGTTAAGGCAATCACCATAGACGAGGTGAAGAGCCACGAACAGGTGATTCACGACGAGGTTAAGGCGGACGAAAGAGCTGAAAAAGAAATAATGGCTCACCCCGCGGGTGACACAGGCTCCTTCTTTTTGGCTGTGCTTGCATTCCTGCTGCCGATTCTCGGACTTCCCGCCGCGTATGTGTGCAAAAAGAAAAATTATATACGAAATTTTAAAATGCTCAAAAAGGGAGCAATTACGGGATTTGTGGTACTCGGCGTAATTGTAGTGCTGTTCCTGCTGTTGCTTTTGTTCGCGGTGATATAGCTTGGGACGTACCGTAAAAGGGAGAGGAAAAAGATATGAACCGCGCCCTGTCCAGAAAATAGAGCTGTCCGAGGAGAATAAAACCAAAAGAGCGATCGCGGCGGTATTGTTTCTTATTATCGGCGCGTCGCTTTTGGTGTATTGTTTTATAGTATTCATTACCCCCGAAAAAGGCTGGACGATAATAGAAGCCAAAAATACGGAAAACGACAGCGGAGATTTCATTTTTCAGTACTATTTAGGCGCTGACGGAGGAGATACAAGGGCTGAGAACAGAGCCGTGACCGCTCTATATAATCAGTCTGCGGAAAAGATAAGCCGACTTTTTGACGATGTAAGAGACTTTGACGGCATGGTCAGCATACACACCATAAATAGCAGCCCCAACACCGAGCTTGAAGTTGACGAGGCGCTTTATAGTGTCTTTTCACTTTTCTCCGGCTCAGGCTCCCGTTATCTTTACGCCGCTCCCATATATTCAAGGTATGACAATGTGTTTTACTGTGCGGACGATTTGATGCTTTACGACTTTGATCCGCTAATAAGCAATGAAGTCAGGAAAGAATTTAAAAATACCGCCGCCTACGCCAAAAACCCTTCGATGATTGATCTTAAGCTGTTGGGCAACAATAAGATAAAGCTTTTTGTGTCCGAAGAGTATTTGTCCTACGCCGAAAAAGAGGGGATAACAAATTTTATAGGCCTTTCTTGGCTGAGAAACGCCTTTGAAGTAGACTATATCGCGGATACGATGATAGAAAACGGTTTTACTCATGGTTCAATATCAAGCTTTGACGGTTTTGTAAGAAATTTTGACAGCGGAAACGAGATTTACGCCTTTAACGTTTTTGACAATACCGAGGGAGGTATATACCTTGCGGCGGCAATGAATTATAAGGGCGAACGCTCCATAGTATCCATGAGAAATTTTCCTGTCAATGACATTGAATCGCGAAGATACTATATCCTTAAAAACGGTGAAATAAGAACGGCTTATCTGGACGCCGACGACGGTTTGCCGAAAAGCTCCATCAACACCTTGATCTCTTATTCCGAAGAGAAAAGCTGCGGCAAAGTGCTCCTTGAAATAATGGATATTTATATCGCCGACAGTTTTGATGAGGGCAAATTATCAGGTCTTGCCGATAAAGCTGTTTTCTCGGTATATTGTGAGGATAATGTCATTATGTATAATGATGAGGATTTAACATTCAGCGGATTGTATAAGGGGGAAGACAGAGAGTATACCGTGAATTTGTTTGACTGATCGTGCGGCGTGAAACAATTTGAATAAGCGGTTAAAAATCCGGTATCTCTTCGATAGAAAATTTTTAATAATAAATTATAAATATTCAAGATTTACTTAAGGGCTGTCTGAAAAACCGCAATTTGCATAATTTCTACTAACTGCGGACGCTTTTTCCTTGAAATCGCCACGCATTTAGCGAAATTGTACAAAATTGCTTTGTTTTCAGATACGCCCTAATAAAATGCTCTGTTAGTTGGCTATTCCCTAATTGATAATTTGAGCATTTTTCATCGCAAATACTTGACAAACTGCATAAAGCATGATATACTTTCAATACTCTTTGCACTGTATTACATTCTTTTTGAATGCGATATTGACGGTACAAACTGAACAGGCTGAAGTTTTACGCTTATGAAGCCGGGCTGCACATTGGCAGCAACAGATTGAAAGCATTCACATCTGTGGGACAGTTGTATGTTTCACAGGTGTGTTTTTTTATACTTTTTTACAGCCAACTGTGAACATAATGTCTGATGAAGTGTTTTAAGAGATATTAAAAAAATTTAAAACAAACAGGAGGATTTTTTTATGTCTGCAAAAACAAAAAAAGAATTACAGGAAAATTCAATCATCAAACAAATTTCTTTAGTGGGAATTATTGGCAACATTTTATTGTGTTCGTTTAAAATGTTTGCAGGAATTGTTGGAAATTCGGGGGCAATGGTTTCTGACGCCGTTCATTCTTTATCAGATGTTTTTGCTACATTCATTGCGTTTTTAGGCGTTAAAATGTCCAAGCGGGAAGCTGACAAGCCGCATCCATATGGACATGAAAGATTGGAATGTATTGCATCTGTAATTTTAGGGCTTATTCTTTTTGGAACAGGAATTGGGATTGGAAAAGTTGGTTTAGAAAACATTTTTTCCGGAAATTATGACCAGCTTACTATTCCGGGAGCTATTGCGTTGATAGCCGCAGCAGTATCCATTGTAGCCAAAGAAGCAATGTATTGGTATACAAGACATTACGCAAAGATTCTTAATTCTGCGGCGTTTATGGCGGACGCATGGCATCACCGTTCCGATGCTTTTTCTTCCGTTGGATCGCTGATAGGCATAGGCGGCGCAATGCTTGGGTTTCCCGTATTAGATGCTGTTGCGAGCGTTGTTATTTGTATTTTTATTTTAAAAGTAGCATTTAGCATTACATTAGATGCTGTGAGGAAAATGTTGGATACATCCTGCGGTGATGCCTACGAAAAGGAATTGAGTGAATATATTTCAAATCAAGACGGAATAAGCGGTATTGATTTACTTCGTACCAGAATGTTTGGAAATAAGGTATATATTGATTTGGAAATCAGCGTTGATGCAAATAAAACATTTCGTGAAGCCCATGCGATTGCGGAAAGCATACACAGCAATGTTGAAAAAGACTTTCCAAATACAAAACACATTATGATACATGTAAATCCCGCAGAGCAGCAGTAATTGTTAAAAGGAGCTTTTCTAATGCAGAATTATTTTGAATTGACAAATGCGTTGGAATACATCGAAAATCAAATACCGGGAAATTGCACACAAGCGGATATTGCGAAATCCGCTTGTGTATCCTTATCAGCTTTACAAAAGATGTTTCGATATGTATTAGGATATAGTATTAATGAATATATTTTAAAACGAAAAATGATAATGGCTGTGGCGGAACTTGAACATTCATCTGTCTCCATCTCTGAGCTTGCGCTCAAATACGGTTATAATTCTACCGAAGCATTTAGCAGGGCTTTTTTACAAGTAAACTGCGTCCTTCCCTCTGACTATCGGAAAGGAAAAAAAGTACAGGCGGTATTTACGCCTGTACATATCAATGATGCCGGAATAGGCAGGGATTTTACCGCCTTGACTGAAGCAATACATAATGCTGAAGACTGTTATATAGTGTGTTTTGATGTGGCGGATACAAATAAAATATCCCGTGAAGCAAGAAATTTAGCGCTTATGGAAACCGTAAATCGGATTCATACACACATGATACAAGAAATGAGGATTTTTAGAATTGGCAGAAATGAGTTTGTAACAATTACCTCTTTTTCGGAAATCTCTGATGTAAAACATTTGGTATCCAAAGTATTAGAACATAATGGGAATACATTTTCCATAAAAGGTGACTTATTTTCTCTTTTTATTCGGAGCTGGTATGGAAAAAATGTCTTAAAAGCAGAAACAATTAACATAGCAGAGATGCTTCGTCAAAAGGTAAAATATCAAGGAGTTATGAAGCTGTAACATTATTATAATATATAAGAAAAAGTG
>CANDLP010000019.1 GCA_947385505.1 uncultured Clostridia bacterium | reverse complement strand
GGATATGTGTAATTGAATCTTCTTGCTGGGGGGATTGATTTAATTATACCAGGTACAAATATGTTTAAACTTTTAGAAAAACTTATTATAGGAATAATGCTTGTTGGCTTTATAATATGTAGTACAAATGTTCCAGTTTCGGCATCAACAACAAGATATGAAGATTTACCAGTGGAATGGTGTGAAATGGAGTCGAAGTTCCCGAACAATGATAATATTGTGACAAGCACCCCAATAGAAACTATTACTCCAACAAACGATTTATTTGTTATGCAGGATTCAAAAGCTACAGTTAGGTATTTAAATCTTCGCGTTATGCTTGGCAAAACTTATCTGGAAGATTATTCCGACGCAAATAAAGAAGCATCGGATAGAGTTTCATATGTCGACTATCCTTTCATTAATACTTGGTCAATAGGCTTTACAGAGTCATTTACTAATCTCACCAATATGCCTATTGACCGTTGTAAATTAAGTAACACCACACTGTGTACTGACGCTGCTTGTGGAAAAGGATGCAATAATGATACTGATAATGATGTTCACCATAAAAATTCTATAAAGAATCTTAATAAAGTCCGCAAAGACATAAAAGATGATAACTACGATCTTTTTATTACTTTGGTATCAACACCTATGTGTGGTATATGGGGGAGCGATCACTTGACGAATACTCTTGGTGTGTCCTATATTAATGATAATTACACCTTCTTATCAAATAGTTCGTCCATATCAACCAATGTTCGCGTTCGTATAATGCAACACGAAATATGTCATATGTTTGGATGTAATGACGGTTTGTGCACTAAGGATTCGAGTTGCATAATGAATGGCGGATATGATGGCATAAGTCTTTACACGTCAAATGTTTGGTGTTCCTCATGCAAAAAAGATTTCAATCCTAATGCACATTAATTTATATTTACAAAGAGGTGTACTATTATGAAACGAATTGTTTTTTTCTTTCAATTTTAAGTTTGATGTTTATTATTTGTTCGTGTACTGCTACAAACACACCAGATATTCATGAAACGTCTTTGACAGATAATGACGGTGAAAAACTAGTGGAAATTCAGGCACTCAATGCTCCCTATTCGTTTAATTCGTTTGAAGACTATGAACAGCATGAAAAGAGAACCAAAGCAAATGCAGCATCTTGTTATTATACTCCATCTTCTCTTCCTCCGGATTATGAACTCGCACATATTACAAAACGAGATGATGTTTATGTAATGATTGAGTATTCTCTTTCTGTCCAAACCGTATCTGATAATGAATTAAGCGAATATGACGCTGAACGTCTGCAAACGTTAATTTGCCGTTATTCGTTGTATCCTGATGGACAGAAAGCATTAGAGGATGATTTCATAAGTAATGGCTATGAAGCAATCGAATACGAAGGTCAGACATATTATCGTTGGGATGAGCATGCTGAAAATAATCCAGAGAAACGAGTAATAGGGTATGAAATTGCATTTTTAGATGAGGGAAATTTAATTTTCATGCATCTTCCTGCAATTGACACATTTGAAAATATGATGAAATATGCAAATGTTGTCAAGACCAATATCGTTTAAAAGGTTTTTTGACGGTTAACATTATTTCCTATATGGATTGATAGCAAATGTTGTTTTGCTATATTCCATCAATTAAACATAGTAATTCCATTTTAATAAGGTAATTTTTATTAAGATTGTCGATATCTTCTTTATAAAAATTTAAAAGACTGCTGACATTCGTACTACAGTGTGATATTAGACCTCTTCGGAAACTTACGAAGTACTGTCTAACTTGCCCTTTTGACGTAAGCTTTGCTCAGTTTCCGAGGATGTCTATTGGATATGGTTGGGTATGTGGGTTACATTTCATTATATTGTGCGATTAATATCTTTAACCAAACATTACAAGTGTACAGCGTTTGGTTTTGGGCATGGGATGACGTTGAGGCGCATCGTAGACCAAAACGGAAAACACGAGTTTTTTCGTTTTTCAAACATCAAAATTACACCCTAAGCACTATTTTCAAATAATCCATATTTTATAAGCATTTTTGAGGAAAGGATATTTAATGTATAAAATGTCACATAAAAAAAACAAATTCACAACAGTAATACTGATTTTAACGCTTTCCTCTCTTATAATGCTTTCATCTTGTAACGAATCTAACCCAAATGAAATTTCCGACTTGTCTGTAAGTTCAAGCATGACAACAAACAATGTAGTTGACTCAGAAAATTCAACAGAGAAAGAGTCTGTTGATAATTATGTTCCCATCAAAATTACCAATGAAGATGTCGCTAACTGTATAAACATTATTGAAAAAGATAACGATTTTACTGTTATTGACAGCGATATTTATGACATTGATTTTGACGGTGATAATGAAGTTTTATTACTCGCCGATGTTCCGTTCAGATCAATTTGTGTTTTTAAAAAAGAAAACGGAAAAATGATTCAAACAGAGAATATCGGAATGGGCGACCTTGCTGATGTGGAGTCACTCAAACTGCATACTTATTCCGATGACGGCGAAAAATATCCATTTTTTACTTTTCACTTTGATAACGGCGGAGTTATGAAATGTGATGTACTTGCAGCAATTAAACAAGTAAACGGAAGCTATAATATTGAGTTTCTTTTATCATTTGGAACATTGGATTACTTTGACGTTTCCGAGCCTTTTACCAAGGAATTTTACAGGGTTGGTTGGAATAAGAATGATTTGGCGTTGGATGGTGACTATAATGATATAAGTAAGGAAGAATTTTTAGAAATTTACGAGAAATATAAGGATTTTGAAAATATCAATTAGCGCATAGAGAATTATACATTATGACTATCCTTTTATCAAATACACGGATTAACTTATATGAAAAAAAAATTACTTTTAATCTTAACATTTATACCGCTGATTATAGCGGTATCCATAATTCTTATATATCCAAAAGAAATTTTAATTCAAGAAACAATGCGCTTTTACAATTGCGAAAGCGTTATGTATGAGGGTTACCCCGACGATACGGAATTCAGCGTTTTTACGGATAAATATTTAGATGTTAAAGCAGATATTAAGGTAAACGAAGGGATAGCTTCATACTATATAGAAGGCGCTCTGGAAATAGAAGGCGTAAAATTTTATGTATCTTCCGCTTCCAGCAATAGTGACTCTCCCGGAAAATTCGCAATAGTGATGCAAGAAGGGAAAAGGATAGATTCCTCTAATTTACGTATGTCTAACGATCTTAAGCATATTGAACTTGTAATAGCACAGGGAGAAATGCAAGGAATCTGGACAAATGCCGCAACATTGGGAGATTATAAGAAAGAAGTAAAAAGTTTATATTCATTTGAATTATAAAAAAAGTTCTAATCCCACAATTAAAAAAACGGATTAGTATTAACCGGCGTTGGCGAAAAATGCAACGTGTTAAACGAAACTGTTTCCTACAGTGAGTTTATAAACCGAATGAATAAAGTACGTTTTTGCTATACTTCAGGAGGAGTTGTAAGTGTTTTGCAGTAAAAAATTTATTCTGGCGGCAATCATTTACTTGTCCGGATGTTCGGTTATTGAAGGCGAGACGGCAGAAATCGATAAAAATATTACCTTCGAGATCTGCGGCGAAGAAATGAATCTGAACGAACTTGTAAAAGAAGAAAATTATTACACAACGGACGAATATTGTTTTCTTGCAATTTCGGACGAAAACGAATCCAATCCCGTCGTGCAAAAATATCGGATTAACGATGATGTAAACGGACTGCTCATTTCACAGGCGCGCACCGTATTCTATCTTGGCGACAATCCGTCAGGCTCTGAGTCACAGTTTTATATTGATCTCACATCTGTGTCTTTTTCCGGTCAGCTTACCTTGACAGGAAACCTTTATCGTCTGTCCGAAGGCATAAATACCGGCATATATTTCACACCGAATGGCGATGAGTGGAAAGGGTTTCCGATGATATACGGAAAAACCGACGAATCCGTTCCGAATTTCTGGCTTCTAAACGCCGAGGATTTTGAAACTGTAAAAGTTCCGAATGACGGTAAAGATGTACGAGTTAAAATCACTATAGATGATGTGCATTTGAAATGGAATAACGGTTCGTCAAGCGGTTCTCCGGATACGGCTGAAATTATTGCCGTCGAATATATTGATTAAAAGCAAAATGCGGATTGATTGTTTTTTCTTATATTGCCGCAAAGTATTATCATATCTAAAAAAGATATGTAAAAAAAAGCGGCGAAGCCGCGCGATTCTTTTTTCGCTTCCTTTTTGGGATCCAAAAAGGAAGTGGGGTCCGGGGCAAAGCCCCGAATACACCGACATAATAAATAAAAAAGGGGCTGTAAAAAAAAGCCCCTTTTTTATTTATTATGTCGGATTCCTTTCGCAAGGAAAAGAAATTTTACCGTTTAAAGTGATGACATGGATGTCAACGCCCGAAGCGGCGGCTTCGCCTGCTTCTTTGCCGGTATAAATCGCTCACTTCGTGGGACTTTGTCCCACACCCTACTTCCTTTTTGCAGTGCAAAAAGGAAGCGAAAAAAACATTGGCGGCTTCGCCGCTTATTTATTCTTTTCTTGGATTGCTGTAGTATAAATTATAATTGCTTTATTCCTTCGTCAAGAACCCTTACGATCTCATCAACAACCTTTTCGAAATCCCGCAGCTTTGCTGCTATTTTTCCCCTTTTTTCCCTATCCTGAAGCGTTTCAAGAGTAATATTAAACCCTCCCCCCATCTCTTCAAGCTCTCCCCACATCGCTCCCGTCCTATGATACAAATCGCTTATTTCTTTCAGAAAAACCATATCGGGATTAAGCTCCAAAGCCTTGTCCAAAAAACCGAAGCAACAGCTTCCGTTTGTAGCCAGTACACAAACAAAATTAGTATACATCCCCCACTCTTCAAACTTTTCTTTTTCCATTCCGTCAAAAATACCGCCCTCAATATCATCTGCCCACTTGCGAAACGCCGCCGCTCCGAAGCAGTATTTTTCATTATTGAGAGTAAGCAGTTCCGGCAGAGCTAATATTGCTTCCCGATAAATTTCAGCCAAAGAAACATTTCCCTTCTTTTCCCTTACGAAAATACAGGCGTCATTATAGGTAATATTTTTTTCCAGCGCTTTATCGGCGGAAATAGGCTGAGGCTCTTCGTTTTCCCCCGAAATATACAGAAGGATTTCTCCGCCCTCCTCGTATCCAACATAAACGCCGGTTGGGCGGCCGTCTGAACCTAAAGATATAACGGGTATTCCTTTGTCTATGTATTCCGATATCTCTTTTATGTACTTTTCTTTGTCTTCCGCCATATCCCGCACAAAAATATAATCGGCTTCGTATCCGCATTTTTTGAATATGTTCTTAAAAAATTCTTCATCGCCGTAAACTTCGTGGTAGGCGTTTACTCCGTCGCCCATAAAACCGAATTTATAGTGCTGTGTGAAATTGTCTCCCGTGATTCCCGCGAAAAATGAATAGTCGTAGTCTTTTTCTCCAAGACATTCCATAACATATTTTGCACAGGCGTTGAACCAGTAATTTTCGCCGTAATTGTTTGTTACTAAACGGTGAATTATGGGGATAAGATTAGCGTTTTGTTTTGCAGTCATTTTTCTCTCCTTTTTTAAGTACAAGTATTGTGCAAATTATAGTAATACATAAAAATAATAATACTCGACTTGTTAATCTAAAAAATTTTTATATTATTACGTTGCGTATTCGGGGCTTTGCCCCGGACACTACTTCCTTTTTGGATCCCAAAAAGGAAGCGAAAAAAGAATCGCGCGGCTTCGCCGCTTTTTTTCTTTTTTACAGTCCCTTGTTATTTTTTTCTTGAATTGCAATAAAAATTAATGTTTTTCGAGCAAAAATACTCTTCCTCTGAAATCCTCCGACAACTCGCCGCCCCAAACATCGACTACCCTTTTCCCCTCCAAAAGATCGTCAATATCAGGATTCGCACCGTTTTCAAAAGTATGTACAACCAACATCTCCCTATTTCCCAAAGTTCTTAAAACCGCCTGGTACCCCTGCGGTTTTCCGTAGCTTTCAGTGTTACATCTTATAACCTCCGTAAATCCGCTTCTTATTATTTCCTTTACCTTATCATAAAACGCTATCCCGCTCAATACCTCTTTCCAATTTTCTTCCGATATATCAAAAATATCCCCGCTAAGACAAAGTCTACCAAGAAATCCCGCGCAAATGCTGTATCTTATTCTATGGATATCATCGCTGCTTTTCAACACTGCCCATATCTGACTCTGCTCCGGTCGGATAAGCCTGTGAAGGTTTGCCGCAATTATCGGTATACTTTTACACTCGTGAGCGTCGGAAAAACTCGCCATTGAGCAAAGCTCCATCATCGAAGGCGTAAGCCTGTGTCCGCCGCTGGAACAGTTTTCTATAACAAGTTCCGGCATTTCCTCCGCAAGAATTCTCAAAAATTCCTCCGAAGCCGCCACTGTCTGTCTTAATCCTTCACCTAAGCTTTCGGCTCCGTCACAGCCCATTCCTATGCTGTCGTTATAATCTATCTTAAGATATCCGAACCCGTTTTCTTTAAGAATGCCTATTACTTTTTCCTTAAGGTAATCTTTAACCCACGGATCCCTCATATCCCAGAATCTTCTTCCTCCCGACGCTATTGGCGTTCCGAAACGCTTTAAAAGATGATCCGTATTATTAAAAGCGCGGGACGCCCAGCCCACGTTTTCATGTTCAAACCACAGACCCGGAATAAGTCCGTGCGATTTTATCATATCGGCGGTTTTTTTAAGTCCCTCGGGGAATATTTTTTTACTTATATTCCAGTCTCCGATAGAACCGCTCCAATCTCTTCCTTCTTCTTTATACCAGCCGCTGTCTATTACAAGATATTTAACCCCGCTTCCGTCCAGTCTTTCGGCTATTTTTTCAAGCTTTTCTTCCGTAGGATCGCCCCAAGTGGTGCAATACTCGTTAAAAATAATCGGCATTTCCTTATCACATTCGGCAATACGGGGATTCTGCGCCTTTACAAGCTTATCGCATACCTCTTCCAATGATCTCCCCTGTGCAACCGCCGCTTTCGGAGTAATAAAAACTTCCTTAGGCTCTACGGTCTTGCACCAGTGTCCGAAATCATAATCCGCCAATCCTCCGCTTAAAGATAAAGGCTCTTCTCTCCTGAAAAGTTCTATTTGCCAGCTTGAGGAACAATAAAGCTGTACCCCGATAAATTCCCTTTTTTCGGTGTTTTCGAGAACGATAAAAGGAAACCATTTTCTAACCGGCATAGAACCCAATTGTCCGAATTTTTCAAAACGAACGGAAGCTCCGCACCATGCCTGTTCCATATTCATATCCACAAGCTTTTGACTTATAATCCTTCCCTCCGCGCTCCAGAAAGACGAAGCTCTGTGAATTGCGTCGGCGTGGATATCCTTTATCGCAAAAGAGGATATCATGTCTAATGTGACGGGTTTTTTGCCGTTGTTTATAAATTTTGAATAACATTCGGTAATATCGCCTTTTTTTATGTGGAAGCATTCCACATTGTTTCCCGAATATTCAAAAATTGTTTTTTCCTCATTCTCGGATATTTTTTTACAGCCGCTTACAGATTCGCTTCCCGTCATTGTCATTCCGTTTGTGAAGCCGCTGTTAAAATCAGAACCGCGTGTTTTGAACTCACAATAAAATTCCATATTATAACCGTCCTTTAAAATAATAATAAAAGCGGCGAAGCCGCTATTGTTTTTTTCAGCAATAAGCGGTTTTGCGAAGCAAAATTTTGGACGAAGTCCGAAAAGCGTTTGCGTAGGGAATGGCGCTTTGCGTCATTCCCTTTGGTTCACCTTTTTGGACACCAAAAAGGAACCGGGGCCCGGGGCAGAGCCCCGAATACACAACATAACAGTATATAAAAGCTTTTCATTTGACCATTTAAGTGTTTTCTTTTAAACTGTGAATTTAGGGGCTATCTGGAAACAATTATATCCTTTAAGCGAAAATAAAATAAGAGCATAAAGCGACATAAGAATAAAAATTATGTCGCTTTTTCATATTTTCTATAAATTTTCTTACCATTTTTCCCAATACTCCGCAAATTTTCCCAAAGTCTTGACTATTGAGCTTACAGATGATATTCTTAAATTACAGGATATCCTCTATTTATAACAATATTAAAAATAAAACTTAGTTCATATTCGGGGCTTTGCCCCGGACCCCAGTTCCTTTTTGGTATCCAAAAAGGAACCGAAAAAGACATATGCGGCTTCGCCGCTACTTTATCATTTTTTTCGCTATTTTATCATTTTTTAAGGAGGTTCAACTTAAATGTACACAATAATAACAGCGCTTAAAAGCCTTTACCGAAACAAATTTGTAAATATCGCGGTAATAGTTTCACTGGCGCTGGGAATGCTTTTTCCGATGCTGGTTTTCTGTATCGGAAATGTGCAGCTCAAAGCAGCATGGGGCTCAACGCCGTTCCATACGGACAGGCTGATGGGAATAATAGGTGATTACGGAAGCGATTGCCGCATTGATACCCGAAAGGCAAAGCTTGACTATCCCGAAATAGATCAGATTAGCGAAGGAAGCTTTGTAATATTTAATACTGCCGTATTCAACAATAAATTTTATGAAGCGGAAACAGTAGGTTATAAAGAAGGCATAAACGATATCGTCCGCTACTCTATGATATACGGCGATTTTCTGACCGATGAGGAATTGAACGGAAACGAAAGGATATGTGTGATAACTCTCCCTCTTCAGGAAGAATTGGGCTGTATGCCGGGCGATTACATAACTCTTGGAGAAACGGGAGAAAAGCTGTTGATAAAAGGCGTTTACGGAGAGTATGATTACTCGGTTCTTATGCCGCTGGATACTTTTTCCGAAATCTATCCGTCGGTTCAGATTAGTTACAGCGTTCAATTTACGAAAGGAACGGATCTTGAAACAAGGGGCAAAGAAATACTTAACAAGCTTACGGACGAATACGGACTAAAAAACAAAAACTTCCTCACAGTCAAAGAAAACGATTCTTTAAAAAATATCCTTAAAAACGCGTATTTTGTTCTTGGCGTAATGCTGGCGGTCGCTTCGGTGGTGCTTTTGTACGCGGCTCTGAATATTTTTAATATTCTTATCAACAAATTGAACACGGATATGAAAAATTACATGGTAAAAATGCAGGTAGGCGCTTCAAAAGGGAAAATATACGGATTCATATTTGTACAGCTTTTTTTGCTTATGATTATATCGGTGGCGATAGATATGTGTATTATATTGTTTTTACAAAAATATGTCCCCGATATTGTGGTTTTTCCGTTTATTTTAGATTTGGGCTCCACAGCTTTTACTGCCGCAATAGGCTTTTTATACGTGCTTATACTTGCCTTTGCCATGGTTAAAAGGTTAAAAGGGAGGAGGCTTGTTATAGAATGAGCTATTTGATTTTAAATGCACTGAAAAATATACGAAGCCAGAAAAAATCCTATATTTTTTTCTCGGTTCAGATACTTGTTGCCTTTGTACTGATGTTTGTCTTCGGGAGCATTGCCGAGTCTTTAAAAACAAATCTGGGATTGACGAAAGCCGACCCAGCGGCTCACAGCTACTATTTCAGAATGCAAACCGATTATTCCGCTCTTTCCGATGAGGAAATAAGAAAACAACAGGAAGAGTTTGAAAAGATCAAAGAAGGACAAGGAGAAATATATATCGAAGAAGATGATGATATATCGGAATATTTGTCCTCTGCAAAAATAACCGATGATTATTATCTTACATATGGGGATTATCAATGGATAAAAGACAGCTTCGGCGATAAAATTTCGGTTTCTTTTTCTACCAATACGCAAAGTATGGGAGTGATACTTGATCCTGAGCTTGATATGAACCGAACGGACGGCGTGATACCCGGTTATAAAAAAATTCCCATATTTTTTGTTACCGACGGTTATTTTATCAACAACTACTATAACGAAAATGTCAAGGATTTTTTCTCCCAAAAGACCGCTTACCTGCCTGACAGATATGATGAAATGGGGGATACCGTATTTGATTCAGATGTTCAAATAAGCGAGTTTTTAAATTGGATTAAGAATAAGGGATATGAACCGAAAAAGATTTCCGAGATAAAAAACGATTATTCGGATAGATTATTTTGGAATAATTGTACCTGGTACCCCAATTACAACGATGATACGGTATCTTTGGAAAGCGCCGTAATACTCCCTTATGAACTGTTTGAGGATTTTTGTTCGGATTTTAAAGATAAAAATCTGAATATTATTCCGGATTATAACTTGATTTCGATAAATTTTTCGGGAGAAGTAAATCCGAATATCATAAAAAAAATATCGGATCATTTAGCGGAAACCCACAACAATACAAAGCGGTTAGAAGCGTATTATTATACTCCCTATGAAATTTTTGAAAATTACGCCGAAAGTCAGATACAGTTAGCGGAGGTGCTTAATTTTCTTGCAGTATCTTCCATGATAATAACGGGAGTCGGATTTATAGGTCTGATACTGGTTATATTCAACAATCGGAAGAAAAAACTTGCGGTTTCGCTGGTTACGGGGGCAACCTATAAGGATTTATACATCGAAATAATTTTAGAGATAGAAGCGGTAATATTATCGGGAGCGCTTTTAGGAGAAATATTCGGTGAAATTATACTTAATATTGTTAGCAAAAAAATAAACTTTGTCCCTATTGAAACGGATATGGGAATTGCGGCGCTGCTCCCCTTAATTTTCGCCGCCATGGGAATAATTATAAGTCTCACGGCTCTATATAAGCTGTTTAAAATGGAACCGAACGAAATACTGAAAAAAGAATAAAGAGGTGTAATTATAATGATAAAACTTAGAAACATCGAAAAGTGCTACGGAACGGGCTTGAACACTTTTAAAGCCTTGGACGAGATAAATCTTGAAATAAAAAAAGGTGAATTTGCGGCGATAACGGGAGCTTCCGGATCGGGAAAAAGTACCCTTTTAAATATAATAGGCTGTATGGATTCACCTACCGACGGGGAATATTATTTTAATGAGGAGGATATTCTTAAAAAATCTTTTAAGGAATTGGCGGCGTTCAGAAACAAAAAGATCGGGTTTGTTTTTCAGGCGTTTAACTTGGCTGACGACTGTACCGCTTCCGAAAATATTGAAATGCCTTTGGGATATGCGGGTATAGGAAAGTCGGAAAGAAAAAGGAGAGTAAAGGAAATGCTCGAAAAGGTCGGGCTGTCCGATAAAGCGAAAAGCTTTCCGCGTCAGCTTTCGGGGGGACAGCAGCAGAGAGTTGCAATAGCGAGAGCGTTGATAAACAATCCGGAACTTATTTTAGCCGACGAGCCTACCGGTAATTTAGATACCCACAACGCCGAACAGATAATGAAGCTGTTTCGGAAAATACATCGGGAATCCGACAGAACCATTATAATGATCACACATAATCCCGAACTGGCGGTACAGGCGGACAGGATAATTAAAATAGCGGACGGTAGAATATAATCCGCCAATAATAAAATAACCATTTAAAAAGCGGCTTTTCTGCTTTTTAAATGGTTATTTTATATATGTATAATTCAATTAAGCTGCGGTAAACTTTGCCAATATGTTCTCCGCTTCCTCTTCGGACAAAGCGGTAACGGTTATAACGCACATATACTGTCCCGCTTTTTTATAAGTCTGACACTCATAAAGCTTTACTCCGGAAACATCAAGCGCGATCTTTACACAAGGAGACTCTGTTCCCGCAAATGTGATCTTAGCCTGATCAATGCTGTCAACCGTAAACTGAGCTTCAAGCTGGGATTTTAAAGTAGGCATGGAAGCGTCGATATATCCCTGCTCGTCAAGAGAACTATTATTGGATAATTCCAAATCTTCAAAAAGAATATTTACGTTTTCGTTATCCTCATTGGCAGCATACATATCGTAAACGACGCCAGTGGAAGTAAAAGCTTTATCGGTCTGTTCCTTTGAAAAATCGGTGATACCCGACGCTGCGGCCAGATCATCATCGGTAAAATATGTCCATCCTTCGCCGAAATCCGCCTTTACCGATATCATATCGTTTGTGTATACGGTGCCTTCAACTTTTCCGTGTGAAAAGTCTATTTTTTCAACAGGGCTTGAGCAAGCCGAGAAAAGCATAACAACGGATAAAGCTGCCGCCGCAAGAGCTGATTTAGTTTTTTTCATATCTTTTTCCTTTCATCAATCATAATTTCATTTTTTACAAAATGTATTGTATCACTTTGATATTTAAATGTCAATTACAATAAAGAAGTTTTTTTACTTACAAGGAAAAAATCTGCGAATTTTACAATATTGAAGATTTAATGTGTGAAGAGATTGTGAAATTTTACTTTTTGCTATTTTTATATAAACCATATTTTATTCGGTCATTTATTTAAAAATAATATAAATCTCTTTGTATTGGGAAAATAAAATTCAGGTTCAGCTTTTTTGTGAACATCATAATATTTTTCTTGACTTCCTGAACATTGCTCGGTATAGTTAAACTCGGTTATATTATAGAAATTTTTATATTTTTTTCAAAAATTTACATTATAAAATCAAAAAGACGGAGCTTTTCCGTCCTTTTGATTTAGGAAATCTAAAATGTTAAACAAAACACCGTTAACAACAGGGGGAAAAATCTGTTGTGTTATTTGGTGTCTGAAAGCATTATATCACTAAAAATATAAAAAGTCAAATAAAATATAATGAAAAAAGTTTCACATTATTAAATTTTTTCTCTTTTTTTTAAAGTTGCCGCGCTTACATTGGTTATGTAAACACAATCTTCACATACCACAAAGCTTTTCGGCATATCCAGACTCACATAATATATACCGCCGCTTTTCTGACAGCCGCTTAAATAATCGTTTACGCTTCTTACCACAGAGGTTTTCTCAATATCGAATATTCCTATTATATCATTCTTGTGAACGGCAACATCACTGCCCAATGAAATATACATTTTTATTACAATTCCTCCCTCTTAAGATTTTTCAGCTTATTTTCTCAAATTCACCATTCTCCGCCTTCCATCTGAAAGAGTTTTCTATGCTTTCAAAATCATTATTATTACAACCGGTAATAAACACCTGTGAATTAACTATATGTTTAAGAATAAATTCACGCCTGTGATCGTCCAACTCACTTAAAACGTCATCTAAAATTATAACCGGCTCTTCACCCCATTTTTCACCGAACATTTTTGCCTGAGCCAGTCTGATAGCTACAGCGATACTCCTTATCTGTCCCTGACTGGCGTAATCTTTAGCTTTTTTGCCGTTTATTCTGAATTCAATATCGTCTCTGTGTACTCCAACCAATGTATGCCCCACTATTATTTCTTTTTCAAGGTGATTTTTAAGCCGTTCGAGATAAATATTATATACTCCTTCCGTATCCGAAAGGTCGATATTCGTATCTTTGACTATTGAGCTTATATATTCCATTTCAAGTATCTCGCCGGATTTGTTTAACTCCCGGTAATATTCACAGGTGTATTTACATAATATCTGAAAATATTTCAGTCTTCCGCACATAACGTTAACACCCGCTTTAGCCAGCTCCTCATTCCATATTGAAAGCTGCACAAGCTGATCTTCGGTAATTTTACTGTCCGTAATTTTGGACAAAAATGTGTTTTTCTGTTTAAGCGCCCTTAAATAAACCGCTGTTCTTTCATGGTGTATTTTATTCATCATATCCGCGGTTTCATCGGTAAGCTCCCTTCTTTTATCGGGATTACCTTTTACAGTATAAAGATCTTCGGGTATAAATACTATTGTTTTCAACTGAGGGTATAACTGTAAA
>CANDLP010000018.1 GCA_947385505.1 uncultured Clostridia bacterium | reverse complement strand
GAGAGGTTCTCTCCACAACTGTCGGTCGATACACAGGCTTAACCGACAAGAACGGTAATAGGATTTTCGAGGGGGATATTATAAAAACAAAAAAATATGGCAGGGTTGTGCTGCATTCCTGCGTCAACGATTATGATATATTTGTTGTGAAATATGAGCCTGCTATATTCCGATTAGAGAATAACAACAGAGGCTTTAATCTCGTGGGTAAAGGAACGGATTATGAAGTTATCGGCAATATCCACGACAACCCCGAATTGCTGAACGAAAGCTGAATTATGCGGAAAGGAACCGAGATGGATTTTAAAAAATGTAATATGTGCAAAAAAGATTTAAAAAGCGCTTTTTCACCGTCATCGCACAATGAAGGCAAAGAACCTGTAAAATCATTTGTTGAAATTCGTGTGATGAACAACTTTAAAACTTATGAAGAGAGTTTTAAATTATTAGAATTATGTGAAAGTTGCCATTATAGGCTTTTAGATTTTATTGAACATTCTATTTCTATATTTACTACGGCAAGTGATGAAGAAGCACAATGTGAACAAAAAGTAAAATGGTGGCCAAAATTCAAGAAAAATAAGAACAAATAAAGGAGCAGCATAATGATAAAGCGCAGCAAAGAAATAGGTGAAATATGCAGACAAGCACGCAAGGCACACGGCATAGGCGTAGCTAAGTTTGCAACGGTATATTGTGAATGCTCCAAAGAAAGTATTTATAAATTTGAAAAAGGCGATTTTGACAAGGCTTCTTTGCTGCTGCAATATCTTAGGTTTTTTACTGATGAGGATTTAAAAAAGTTAAGAAAACTCGAAAAAAAAGTTTAAAAAATTTTTAACTTTGTACGATACGTACAATCTTTTTTGAAAATTTGTGCTATAATAGGATTTAGAAACATATGGGACGTGTACGATGTGGTAAAGGGAGCGCTCCTGGTAGGGGTACACAAGCCGGAGAGGTCGAGAGGGAGAGTATCCGGCATATTACGGGCGAATGTTCCAAGGCGGCGAGGCGGTTTCCAAAACTGCTTGCGGTGGGTTCGATTCCTTACCGCCCGTGCCAATTATTATTTTTATGAGGGGTGGGTGAAATGGCTTATGGTAAGTATGAATATTGGCTGACCGATGAGGGCTTGATTTTATTAGAAGGCTGGGCAAGAGAAGGGCTTACAGATGAGCAGATAGCTCACAATATGGGCATTTCGGCAAAAACCTTATATGTTTGGAAAAATAAGTATGGTAAGATATGTGAGACCCTAAAAAAAGGAAAAGAAATTGTAGATTTTCAAGTCGAAAACGCTTTATTAAAAAAAGCCTTAGACGGTGACACTACAGCTCAAATATTTTGGTTAAAAAATCGAAAGAAAGATAAGTGGCGTGATAAACCTGAAATAGACAAAAATACCGAAACATTAGGAACCGCTATTAAAACCCTTGCCGACATCATTCAAAAACCATTGCAAAATCGAGATATAAAGGATTTTGAGGAATGAATTATCCAGCTCCTTTTTCGGAAAATCAATACAATTTTTTTTGGAAATGCTTTGATAGTTGGTTTAATGTTGCGGAGGGCGGTAAGCGCGGCGGTAAAAACGTACTTACAACCATGGCTTTTTGTACGATATTGGAGAAACACCCAAGCAAGTTACATTTAATAGCGGGCGTGTCCAGTGCAACAGCGATGTTAAATATTCTCGATTGCGACGGCTTTGGAATAACAAATTATTTTGAGGGACGCTGCCGTTTGGGAGAATACAAAAATCGTGAATGCCTTTATGTTGAAACAAGCGTGGGCGAAAAGGTTATACTTGTTTCAGGCGGCGGCAAAAAGGGAGACGAACGACTTATTAAAGGCAACACTTACGGAATGGCGTACATAACAGAGGCTAATGAATGCCACCCTGATTTTATTCAGGAAGTGTTTGACAGAACGCTTTCAAGCCCCGACAGAAAGATTTTTCACGATCTTAATCCTAAGTCGTCGGCTCACTGGTATTATGAAAAAATTTTGAATTTCCATAGCGAACAACAAGAAGCTACAACTTCGTATGGATATAATTACGGTCATTTTACAATTGCTGACAATATGAGTATTTCTGATGAACAGTTGAAAAAAGTACTCATGACATATGATAAAAGCAGCGCTTGGTATCGGCGTGATATTAAAGGCGAACGATGCGACATGGAAGGACTTGTATATCCTAATTTCGACAACGTTGCAAAGACCGAAAAGCGCGGTTACAGTCGTTATAACGTGTCTATTGACTATGGAATACAAAATCCTACTGCTATGATACTTTGGGGGCTTTGCGACGGTGTGTGGTACGCCGTAAGTGAATATTATCATTCGGGGAGAGATACTAACGAGCAAAAAACCGACGAGGAATATTATGCGGCGCTTTGCAAGCTGTGCGGTGATTTGCCTATTGAAAGAGTTTATATTGACCCTTCGGCGAGTAGTTTTATTGTTCTTATCAAACAGAAGGGAAAATATTATATCAGAAAAGCGGATAATGATGTACTGGAGGGAATACAGCACACCGCGTCGATGTTACAGGAAAAAGCAATTTTAATAAATGATTGCTGTGTTAATACTATAAAAGAGTTTGGGCTTTATTCGTGGGATTCGGACAGCGAGGAAGACAGGGTTATTAAGGAAAATGACCATTGTATGGACGTAGTGAGATATTTTGTACAAACATCACGAATTTGGAAAAAGCAAGATACAACAGAGTATAAGGGGATATTTTGATGTTAACTTATCAGGATTTTGAGAAACATACCGGGACGATTGAAGAATTTTTGCGAAAAGCGCAAAGGGAATATGTTGTAAGCGATTTTTACAAAATTGCTTGTATTGCTGATGAATATGACCGACAGGAAAACAAGACTATCAGGGAATATACCAAATATCTTTATTCTTTAGACGGCGGTATGATTGAAAATTTTACCGCAAGCAATAACAGGATCGCAAGCAATTACTTTTACAGGCTAAACACGCAAAGATGTACATATTCGCTTGGAAACGGTATTGAATTTTCCGATAAGACAATTAAGAGTAACAAATTCGGCAACAGGCTTGATACGGTTATGCAGGAAGCGGGATATTACTCGCTTATTCATGGGGTTTCTTATCTGTATGTAGCGGATAAGCTGTATTGTTACAAGGCAACTGAGGTTGTGCCTCTTTATGACGAGTATACAGGGAATTTAAGAGCGGCGGTGAGATTTTGGAAATTATCCGAGAATAAACCGCTTACAATAATTTTTTATGAAAAGGACGGTTATACGGTATTTGCGGAAAATAAAGACAAGGTTCTGGAAATAAAGGAGCCAAAGACGGCGTATATTCTCAAAGTATCGTATACAAAAGCTTTTGGGGCGAAGGTTGTAGGAACGGAAAATTATCCTGAACTGCCGATAATTCCGCTTTGGGGAAGCCGATTGAAACAATCCACGCTGGTGGGACTTCGAGCGGCAATTGACAGTTATGACCTTATTCGGAGCGGGTTTGCAAACGATCTTACGGATTGCGCTCAAATATACTGGATTTTGGAAAATTATGGGGGAATGCAGGATAATGATTTAAAACGTTTTATGAATCGCTTGACATTAAATCATATTGCCACAGCGGATACTTCAGACGGAGGAAGGGTTACACCATATACGCAGGAGGTGCCTTATAACGCAAGGCAGCAGTATCTTGAAACAATCAGGGCGGAAATATACGAGGGTTTTGGCGGTCTTGATGTTCACACTATCGCGGCGGGCGCAACCAACGACCATATTGACGCGGCGTATCAGCCGCTTGATGAGAATGCAGACGATTTTGAAAAGCAGATAATCGAGTGTATACAGAAAATAGCGGTTGTTTTGGGGATAGACGAGGAAAAGGCAGTGCCGATATTTAAGAGAAACCGTATCAGTAATCAGTCGGAGCAGGTGGATATGATTATGTCGGCGGCGCAGTATCTTGATGATGAGACTATTATTTCAAAGCTTCCTTTTATTACCGTTGATGAGCAAGAAGATATCTTGAAACGCAGGGCAGCGGAGGAACAGGAAAAATTTGTGGATATAAGTAAGGAAACAGAAGAAATTGAAGCAAGCGGGAAAACCGAGGAAGTAATCGATGGACAAAGCGCATAAGTGGACGGAAAATCAAATAAGTGTTTTGACAGACGCCTTCAAAGATGTTTACGCTGACGCACAGGAGGAGGCGCAGCGACAACTTGATGAATACTTGGAAAAGTTTGCGAAGCAGGATGAGAAAAAACGCGAGGAATTGGCGAAAGGGAAAATAAGCAAAGAGGAGTACAAGCAGTGGAGAAAAAACAAGATGCTGTATAAACAGGAATATACAAGCACCTTGAAACGAATGTCTTTGGCTTATAATAACACCGATGTGTTGGCCATGAATTATCTCAAAGGTTCGCTTCCAATGATCTTTGGGGTAAATTTCGATTTTGGGGCTTCGGAGATTTTCGGAATAAAATGGAGTTTTAAGCTTTATGATCAAAGAACGGTTGAAAGGCTTATAGCTGCAAATCCTAAGCTTTTGCCCGATCCTGCTCCCGATAAATATAAAAATCTTGACTGGTACCAAAAGAAGCTTAATTCGGCGGTTACACGGGGGATTTTATTGGGGGACAGTATTCCCGATATTGCAAAGCAGCTTAACAGCGTTACACAAAGCGGTATGGCGGCGGCTGTAAGGAATACGCGGACAGCGGTAACGGGCGCGGAGTGCGCGGGACGGGTGGAAAGCTACAAAATGGCTCAGTCGGACGGGGTAAAGATGTCACAACAGTGGATCGCTACGCTTGACGGCAGAACAAGACATTCGCATGCGGCTATCCACGAGGAAACGATAGAGGTGGGCGGAACGTTTTCAAACGGTTGCCGCTATCCCGGGGATCCTAATGGAGCGCCTGCGGAGGTTTATAATTGCAGGTGCACTATTGTGGGTATTGTTAAAGGACACGAGAAATATAATAATCAATTGAGACATAGTAACAGCAAATTAGGTATGCTTGTTCTTGGCTATATTAATGAAACTATTGAAGAGTGGAAAGAGCGGCATATTGCAGAACTTGAAAAACAAAAGAACAAAAAATAGAGAGGTGTGATAATGGCTAAAAATATAGATGTTGTTTTTACTTCAAACCTTGACGCGTTTTATGATGAGTTTGATGAAGCGGTAAAAAAAACGCTGATGGAAATTGGAATAGAAGCGGAAAAGAATGCAAAAAAGGAAATAACCGCTAAAAAAGCTGTTGACACAGGAAGACTTAGAAACTCCATTACATGGGCAATCGGCGGTGAAGGCGCTAATGCTCCGGGGTACAGCGGTACAGCGCCGAAAAAGGATCAGCCTTGTGTATATGTTGGCACTAACGTGAATTATGCTAAATACGTTGAATACGGCACCAGCAGAATGAAAGCGCGTCCCTATCTTCGTCCTGCGGTTGAAGATTTTAAGGACGAATACAAGAAAATTATTGAAGATAATTTGGGGGAAATCAAATGAATAATGAAGAATTAGAAAAGCTTGTTAATCAAGCTAAAGAAGTGCTAAAATCAATAATAAGCGCTATCGAAGAACTTGCCGGTCAAATAGCTGAAATATTTGGTAATGTGGCAAATATGGCAAATATTCTTGAAAAACTTAAACAACTTGAAAAATCCGAAAACAAAAATCAAAAACCATCATATAAAAATAAAAAAGAAAGACGTTTAATAACTTATAAAACAAAAATAATACCGCTTTATCTTGATAAAAGGAGAAAAGTACATATATGCAGAAGCAATTGTTGACTGAAAAAGATATAAAATCTGCTGAAGCGGTTCTCACAAAAGGAGATAGAATAGAGCTGATACCTATTAAGGATGGAGTTAAGATTATAAAAATAAAGAGAGAAGAAATAAAAAATGCTTAATGTAATATAGGAAAAAATGCACGAAATATGTGCGGTGCTGGAATAGGTAGACAGAAGTGGTTTAGACGTGAAAACCGCCCGGAGTGTGCGCACACAAAAGGCAGAAGACGTTATACAGGGTGCAAATCCCTGTCCGCACATCAATAAAATATTCCCCGTCCTAAGCGTTGGGCGGGAAGAACCGAGCGTGGTTATTGCTGAGAAATCGGCAGTAATCACGCTTTTTCTTTTGGTAAAATCCGCTTATGCGGTTTTTATATAACCTTTTTGCGGCGAGGAACTGCCGCCGAAGAAACGGAGGATATTTGTACATGGGACTTACAAGAAAAATGCTCAAAGCAATGGGCATTGAAGAGGAAAAAATCGACCAGATTGTGGAAGCGCACACAGAAACGGTTGAGGCACTAAAGCAGCAGTGCGAGGAATTTAAGCAGAAGGCGGCAGATTTTGACGGAGTCCAAAAGGAACTGGACAAATTAAAGGCTGCCGATCAGTCGGGCAAGGAATGGAAAGAAAAGTTTGAAAAATTGCAAGCGGACGTTGAGAGTCGAGATAGACAAGCGGCTGTTACTAAGGCTTATAAGAAGCTTTTACAGGACAGCGGCGTAGACGAAAGGGCGATTGATATTATTGTGAAAGGGACTGATCTTTCTTCCTTCAAGCTTGACAAGGAGGGGGAGATAGCGGACGCGGAGACGGTCAAAGGCAAAATAAAAGCCGATTACGGCGCGTTTATTACGCAGAGTAATACTGTCAAGGACGTTCCGCCTACGCCCCCCGCACAGCAGAAAACAAAAATGAGCCGAGAAGACATTATGGCTATCAAGGATACTTCCGAAAGGCAAAAGGCTATTGCGGAAAATTCTGAGCTTTTCGGCTTTTAAAAAGAAAGGAAAAAACTATGCCAAATATAGGAACAGAAGCAGAAACCAATCTTATAACTTTGGATAAGATGAAAAAAGTTCGTGAAGTGGACTTTACACAGAGATTTACACATAACAGCCTTAACAAACTGTTGGAGGTGTTGGGCGTTACCCGAAAGATACCTATGATGGAGGGTACCACAATGTATGTGTATTCCATAACGGGAACGCTTCAGGATGGAAATGTGGGCGAAGGTGAAATTATTCCTCTTTCACAATTTGAAGTCCAAAAGACACCTATCGGAGAAATAACTTTGCAAAAGTGGCGCAAGGCAGTGTCTGCCGAAGCTATAAAAAAGTCGGGTTATCAGGAGGCAGTTAACAATACTGACGAAAAATTGTTAAGGCTTGTGCAAAACGGAATAAGGAGCAATTTATTTAATTTTCTTAATAATCCCCTTACAGGCGAAACTACGGTAAGCGGATTAGGGTTGCAGGCAGCATTGGCAGCAGCGTGGGGACAGCTTCAAGTAAAGTTTGAGGACGATACGGCAGAGGCGGTGTATTTCCTCAATCCGCTGGATGTTTCAGAGTACTTAGGAACTGCAAATATAACAGTACAGACAGCTTTCGGTATGAATTATATCGAAAACTTTTTGGGGCTTGGTACGGTTATAATGCATTCCCGTATAACAAAGGGCACATTTATAGCCACTGCAAAAGAAAATTTCATTATGTATTACCTGACAATGAACGGCGATATTGCTCAGGCATTCAGTTTGACCGCTGACCAGCTTGGCTATATCGGTATCAAGAGCGGCTATCAGGACGAGCAAAGGGCACAGATTGAAAGCCTTGTAATGAGTGGCATTCAGTTCTTGGTAGAGTATGCGGAAGGTGTTATTAAAGGAACAATCACGCCTGCAACAAGCGGCGGCGTTGCTGCTTCTGCTGCTCCTACGGCTGCGTCTGCCCCTCCCGCAAAAAGCACAGCTAAAACCACCGCCGAGAAGTAAACGGAAAGGAGCCTGAAATGTTGGATATAGCGGTTCTTAACGATATATGCGCGCTTATCAATAACTGGTTTGACGGCGGCGAAGGATATTGGGGCTTGGTAACTGTTGAGGACGGGAAAATCTCGGAGGCGCTGCCCTTGCCTAAGGACTGCTATGTCCGCATAACGGGCAGCCGAAGCAATGACGGGGCGTATCTGTTTAACGGCGGAGGACTTACAGATGAGATTTTCACGGGAACGGTAAGCGTTATGTATATGCCGAAGAATTTTGTCAAGCTTGTTTCGGATATTGCAGAGTGGAGCAAAGCAAACGAAAAAGCGTTAAACGGAGTGTATCAGTCGGAAAGCTTCGAGGGATATTCTTATAATCTCGGAGCGGCGGCGGGCGGCAGAGAGGCGGCTTTAAGGAGCACCTTCGGGTCAAAGCTTAACAGGTACAGAAAAATATAGGAGGTGCTTATATGCTTTTAGAAGAAAGTATGACAAAATGCGTTATGCTTGATAAACGGACGAAACCCGACGGCTACGGCGGGTTTACATCGGAGTGGACAGAGGGCGCGGAGTTCTCGGCGGCAATAACCTTTGACAGCTCTATGCAGGCGCGTATAGGAGAAAAGCAGGGGGTGACGGGATTGTACACCGTGACAACCGTTAAAACGATTGTGCTTGATTATCACGATGTTTTTAAGCGCCTTGCCTGTAAGCTTAAGGACGGAACAAAGTTGCCCGAAAAAATATTCCGCGTTACTTCCAAAAGCGATAAAGCCACTCCCGCAAGCGCGGGGCTTAATATGCGGCAGTGCATAGCGGAGGAGTGGGAGCTTACGGATGAATAAGGCGCAGGCTTTACACATGTTTTGGAGCTCTTTCGGACTTGACGCGTATGACGAAAGCACGGTGCCTTCCGGGACAGGCTCTCCGAAAATGCCTTATATTACCTATGATGTGAAAGAGGATAATATCGGCAATGAAGTAGGACTTACGGGGTCTGTGTGGTATCGTTCGTCAAGCTGGGAGGCGGCGACGCTTAAGGCGGAGGAAATAGCGGAAAAGATAAACGAGACAATGCCCGTTAAAATTGATACGGGCTATTGCTGGATAAAGAGGGGTTCGCCTTTCGCGCAGAGAATGAGCGATGAGGATGACAGCGTAAGGCGGATTTTGATTAACATTACGGTTGAATTTTTAACCGCATATTGAAGAAAGGAAAATAAAGTGGCTGATAAATTTCAAAAAAACAAATTCTTTAGAGTGCCGGAAGACACATTTAATCATCTTATAAAAGGCTCAGGAGTTGTTCTAAAAAATTTCGACACAGAAACATTAAACTATACTAATGAAGACTTTTTATGCGCAACATCAGGCGGTATAAAAGTGAGTTCCACAATGGAAACCTCTGATAGGGGAGAACAAGTTGACAATGTTAAGAAAAACACTAAAGAGCTTGCTGAACTGAGTCAGAGAACTCATACAATAACTTTTACAGCTAAGAGTGCAACCACTGAAATGGTTAAACGAGCGGTTGGAGCGGCTGATTTGGAAGGTACAAAATTGGTATTGAGAAACTATCTTGAAAATAAAGATTTTGCACCTTTGTGGATTGTTTTCGGAAAAACAAACGGCGGAGCAATGGTGGCGCATTTCCCTGACACGCTCTCAACGGGCGGACTTGATTTCAGTTCCTCAAATGATGAAACGGGTTCGTTTAATTGTACATTTACAGCTTATTCATCCTTACAAACACAAGACGTTGACGCAGTTGAATATTACATAATAGATCCCCCCGAAGAAACAGCAGACAACACACGATCCGAAACAACTAATATTGATAATATTCTGGCGGAAGAAGAATAAGAAGAAAGGAAAAAATATGCAGTTAAAAGATATGAATTTGAATGGCGCCGATGTTTTGGATTTGGCGCTTGAAAAAATTGAAAAATTAAGTAAAAACCAATATTTTAAGGATATGCTTTTCAAAAATGACCTTGAAAAAAAATTTAATTTAGCCAGTAAAAGCGGCGCAGAAGCGGCGCAAGTTTTCTTTTCTAATCGAATAATGTCTCATATTCCTAACCTTATGAGATATGCAAAAGCGGAACTTGCCGAATACTTTTCCTTTGTCAACGGTGTTTCCGAAGAGGAATATTTAAAAGATATGACCGTGGGAAACCTTTATGACGATATTTATGGAATGATCAGCGACAAAGTATTTTTAAATTTTTTCAGCTCTTTTACCAAAGCGGAGGAAACGACATAATATGGCAAGCCTATGGTGAGTATCAAGGAGCAAAAAAAATAACTCCTTTTTTAAGGTTTTGCATTGCAAGATACAATAAGGAGCAAGAAAACTTGATATATAAAACTTATGTCACCGATACCCTTCAAGCAATCTCTAAAAACTGTATTATGGGGTATAAAACGCCATCAGTACTTAAAAACCGCTTTATAGAAATCTTGCGTCCCACAAAATCAAACGAGGATACGGAAACAGCAGAGGAAACCAAAGAAAGAATTGATACAATGTTAGCAAATTTGAGGGAAAAGTGGGGGATACATAATGACGCTATTTGAATTAGCCGCCGTGCTTACCCTCAACAAATCCGCTTTTGACAAGGGCATAAGCGAGGCAGAGGGACAGGCGCAGGGGTTTGGCGAAAAGCTTAAGAATGGAATTGCGAGCGGCGTTAAGGCTACGGCGGCGGCGCTTACGGCTTCTACGGGAGCGGTTGTCGGCTTTGCCAAAAGCGCGGTGGACGCTGGTATGGAGTTTGACAGCACTATGTCAAATGTCGCCGCTATAAGCGGAGCGGTCGGTGATGATTTTGACGCGCTTAGAGATAAGGCAATCGAAATGGGGTCAAAAACCGTATTTTCGGCTTCTGAAAGTGCCGAGGCTATGTCATATATGGCTATGGCAGGTTGGGAAACCGAAGATATGTTAGGCGGTATCGAGGGCATTATGAATCTTGCGGCAGCTTCGGGCGAGGATTTGGCTACTACCTCGGATATTGTCACGGACGCTTTGACAGCTTTCGGACTTTCTGCTTCGGACAGCGGACGCTTTGCTGACATTCTTGCAACAGCAAGTTCCAGTGCCAATACTAATGTAAGCATGATGGGAGAAACATTTAAATATGTGGCTCCCATTGCGGGTACATTAGGCTTTAATGCTGAGGACACAGCGGTAGCGATAGGGTTAATGGCTAACAGCGGAATTAAAGCAAGTCAAGCCGGTACATCGTTAAGAGGGGCGCTGACACGTCTTGTAAAGCCTACCGAAGATATGCAAGCCGCTATGGTTAACCTTGGGCTTGCTACCGTTCAAACGGAGCACGTATTTGATGAAGCTAAAATAGACAAGCTTCAAGGCAAAGTGGCAGATAAGACAGCGGCGGCAGAAAAAGCGCAGATAAGCTATAACAACGCAGTTTCTAAGTACGGAGCTAATTCAGCGCAAGCGCAAAAGGCGGCTATAAGCCTTGAAACGGCGCAGAGAAAGCTTGCGGATGCAACTGAGGAATTACAGGCTGCCCAAGCAGGGTATGACGAGGAAGCAGGAATACAAAATAATCTTCTTACTGATTCCGAGGGGGAAATGAAATCCCTTAACGAAATTATAGTACAGCTTAGAGACTCTTTTGCGGGACTTACGGAAGCGGAAAAAGCAGAAACCGCCGCAACCCTATTTGGACAGGAAGCTTCGAGTGGTATGTTGGCTATAATAAATGCTTCGGAGGAAGATTTTAAAAAGCTGACTGAAGCTGTTAATGAATCAGAGGGCGCGGCAAAAGACATGGCAGAGGTTATGACGGATAACCTTGCAGGTGATATAACAAAGTTTCAATCCGCTATGGAAGGCGCGCAGATCGAGTTATCGGATCAGCTTACTCCCTCTCTTCGCCAATTTGTACAGTTTGGCACGGACGGTATCGGGCAGATTGTAAGCGCCTTCTCGGAAGGCGGTATGGAAGGCGGGTTCGCCGCAATCGGCGATGTGCTTGCCGACGGTATTGCTATGGCAGCAGACTACATACCCGAATTTGTTAAGGCGGGGCGGTTATTGCTTGAAAATCTTATTTACGGGGTTCTGGAAAACGCGCCTGTTTTTGCGGAAGGTTTTTTTACCATTGTCAGGGATGTTATAGGGGCTTTGCCTGAGTTTATCGGTAAAGCGGGAGAACTGATTGAAACAGGGATACGGGAAATCGTTCCGATGATAATAGGCAACTCGACGATTATCATAAGCGGGATAACCGAAGCGCTTACCGCTATTGCGGACAGTATATCAAACAGCACTCTGATAGCCGATACTGTTCCTAAACTTATTAACGGTCTTGTAAGCATTATTCAAAATAATCTGCCTAAGCTGCTTACAGCGGGTCTGGATATTTTAAAAGCAATAGGTCAAGGGATAGCCGAAAATATTCCTATGCTTGTTACAGGCGTTAAGAATATCATTGAGGCTCTGGTTGTATTTGTAAAAGATAATCTTCCGGTAATTATTCAAGCGGGATTGGATATCCTTATAGCTTTGGGACAAGGGATAATCGAGTCTATTCCTACGCTTCTCGAAATGCTGCCTGTGGTGATAGAAAGCCTTGTTACCGGTATTTTGGAAAGCATACCGCTTATTATAAACGCGGGTATTCAGCTTTTGACTTCGCTTATAGCGGCATTGCCCGAAATTATCGCAAAAATCGTTGAGGTTATTCCGGATATTATAAGCGGGATTATAGGGGCGCTTATGGATAGTCTGCCGGCTATCATTCAAGGCGGATTGGATTTGTTTGTGGCGCTTATAGGCAATCTTCCCATGATCATTTCGCAGATTGTTTTGGCAATACCGCAAATTATACAGGGTATCACCAATGCTCTTATGGAGAATCTTGATAAAATCATTTTGGCAGGCGTTCAGCTTTTTGTTGCGCTTGTTGAAAATACTCCAAAAATTATTATCGAAATAGTAAAATCCGTTCCGAAAATTATTGAAGGAATAGTTAACGCTTTCGGGTCTATGGCAGGGTCTATTGTTGAAATAGGCAGCAATCTGTTAAAAGGTATATGGGAAGGCATAACAAACGCAGGGCAATGGCTCTGGGATCAGATAACAGGCTTTTTCGGAGGGATCGTTGACGGTATCAAAGATTTTCTCGGCATTCATTCCCCTTCCACCGTTTTTGCCGAAATGGGCGAAAATATGGCGTTGGGTATCGGCAAAGGGTTCGATGAGGAGTTTGACGGTATCCGAAAGGATATGAATGACCAAATGGACTTTACCGCCGTTGCCGATGTGGAAGTGAATAAGAAAAGGAATTATTATGATAATTATTCGGCGGACAGAAGCAATGCGGGCTATTCGGGCGGATTTTCAGGAGAAAAACAGCCGCTTATTGTGGTGGTTCAGCTTCAAAACGGGCTTGAAGTGGCAAGGGCGTTTATCGAGGATATAAACGACGCTAAGAGGATTGACGGATACGCTTATTAAGGAAAGGACGTGTAAAATGGCACAATTTACGCTTGACGGAAGCGAAAAAAGGATTGAAGTATACGGTATGTATACCAGTATCAAAAATAACGGAGATTCGGTGATGTATGCAAGCCCTGAACCGGGCGTTGATCCGGCAAAAGAAACAGTTACGCCCATTCAGCCCGGGGAAAGCGTTGTTATTCATACGGATTATGAGGAGGTTTTTGTGCTGGGTACGGGCGATGTGGCGGTACTCAGCGGAAATAAGGAGTTTAATTTTTTTAAGCCCGCCCCCAAAGGAGGGGGCGGAGGTGGTGGGGTAACTCAGCAACAGCTTAGCGATACTCTTAAGGCGTATGCTACAAATGCGAGTGTTGATACGAAGTTAGAGGACTATGCAGAGAAAAGCGACATTCCCGCCTCTTTACCCGCAAACGGAGGCAATGCGGATACAGTAGGCGGAAAAAGCGCGGAGGAGTTGACGCAGAGCAATCCGAATTTGCTGATCAATCCCGACTTTAAAATCAACCAAAGAGGAAAAAGCGAATATGTTGGGATTATGAAAACTGTCGACGGATGGGAAAATATTCACCCCCTTAAAACCTATGTCGTTTCTGACGGCGTAAAATTGATTTGCGAAAATAACCAAGGTTTTGTTCAATATTTAAATTGGGATTCAAGCTATGTCGGTAAATCTTATACTTTAACGATCTGCTATAAGACAGAAGGCGAAGCCAACTATAGCGTAAGTGCAATAAACGGTTCGCGTATGCGCTTAGAAAACTCGAATGCGTTTACAACCGTGTCGTTTTCTATAAATTACGAAACGGCTGGTGACCCTAACGTACTTTTCATAGCGATTAGTGGTTTTAGCGGCGCGATTTACATAAAGTGGATGAAACTTGAAGAAGGTTCTGCCGCAACGTCGTTTATTCCGCCTGACCCCA
>CANDLP010000017.1 GCA_947385505.1 uncultured Clostridia bacterium | reverse complement strand
GCCTGAAATAAGCACGGCGGAAACGCCCGCACATACCGCAGAAAAAAGCGCCGCCGTTAAAATATATATAGGAGCTAACCTTAATATCAACGCTTTTTTCATTTGTATGATCATCCCTTTCATTCGCCGCTCCGAATCATTTTTGGGGAGCAGACGATTGGAGCGCGCAACACTCCGTTTATATTATACTTCAAATTTGTGA
The DNA here is from genome assembly GCA_947385505.1 of uncultured Clostridia bacterium. Taxonomy (GTDB): domain Bacteria; phylum Bacillota; class Clostridia; order Oscillospirales; family Ruminococcaceae; genus Ruminiclostridium_E. The sequence continues at coordinate 14,141 of CANDLP010000017.1, read as the reverse complement.
AAATGTCAATATTTTTATTATTTTGGTTTGAGAATTTTTGGTTAATATTTTTGGTTATTTTTTTTGTTCTGACCTAAAATAAATCCGAGGCTAACGGTTTTTAAATGCCTCGGATTTATTTTTTATTGAATTGTCATATTTTTAGGTTCAATAACTGCGGCTTTTTACTCTACCGATTTCAAAGCCTCAATCATATCCACTTTTTTAAGATGCCTGTGCATATAAAGTATAACAATCACACTGAACACCAGCGTAATAAGCGCTGAGAACACATAGCTCATCGGGCTTATCTCCCTTCCGAACATCACCATGTCGATTTCCGCCGTTTGTATAATAAACTGTGAAAGGAAGAACCCGCCGAACAGACCTGCGGCTATGCCCATAAGAGTCAATATAAGCGTTTCCCTGAAAATATAATTGTCAACTTCAAGGTCGTAAAATCCCATTACCTTAAGAGTCGCTATTTCCCTTATCCGCTCTGTAATATTTATGTTAATAAGATTATAAAGCACGACAAACGCTAATGCTCCGGCGCTTATGATAAGCACCCCGACAACTGAGTTAAGGGCGTCCAGCATAGCCGACATAGTTTTTACAAGACCGTCTTTAAAGTTAACTGAAAGCACCGCATTGGTGGCTAAAAGCTCTGCGGATAAACGTTCCTGTTCCGCTTTTTCGGTCAGAATACCGCCTTCGCGCTCCTTAAAGGCCATAATATTATAATCCGGCTCCTCTCCGAAAAGCTCGGTGTAGAGCTCCTTTGACATATAGACATAGTGGTTGGGATAGTTTTCCGCGCAGGCTGATACTTCCAAACGGCGCTTATCCTCTCCTTCGCGGTAAATATCTATTATGTCTCCCGCTTCTATATCTAAGAGAACGGACAGCTTTTCGTCTATTATCACCCGATCGTCGTAAAACTCAAAGCCTTCTCCTGTTTTCCTGTCTCTGAATATAAAGAACTTAAGAAATTCTTCTTTGTTTTCGGGCACTGTCAGGTACGCGTCCGCTGTTTTACCGCCTGAAGATACACTGAGTTTTTTCTGAAGATATTTTACGGTATCACAGTTGTTTTTTTCGGTAACGTTAAGTATCTGCTCTGTATCCCCTTCGTCCACGCTGTCATAGGCAAAAAATCCGTCGTATAATACCAGCTCGCTGTACTGTTTATTGATAATGTCGCTTATGGAATCCTCCAAAGCGAAGCCGACCAGCGTAAGAGCAGTACAGCCCGCTATGCCCACAATAGTCATCAGCATTCTTCTTTTGTACCTGAACAAATTGCGGGCGGTCACTTTTCCGTTAAAGCCCACCTTTTTCCAAAGAGAAAGTTTATCCAGAAGTATCTTTTTTCCCGCCCTCGGCGCCTTGGGGCGCATAAGCTGCGCGGGCTGCTCCGAAAGCTCGGACTTACAGGAAAAGTATACGGTAAGCGCTACCGCCGAAACTGACACCAATATGCAAAACAGAGTCAAAACCCAGTCGGTAGGGATCACCAGCTCCGATACGGTGTACATCATACCGTAAGCCTTCATTATAACAAACGGGAACAGCTTTTGTCCCGCCGCCGCTCCGAAAAGACCTCCGAGTACAGTAGCGCTCAGGGCGTAAAACATATACTTGTAAATAATTTGTCCGTTGGTATAGCCCAAAGCTTTCAGGGTGCCTATCTGCGACCTTTGCTCCTCGACCATTCTGGTCATAGTCGTAAGACATACCAGCGCCGCAACAAGGATAAAGAAGATCGGGAACACCGAAGCGATATTGTTTATGCGTTCCGCATTCTCTCCATATTCCGCGTAACCGGGATTATCGCCTCGGTCAAACACGTACCATGTGGGGTTTTCCAGTTCCAGAAGCTCTCTCTTGGCATCCCTGATTTTTCGCTGACCGTCGGCAATTTCGGATTGCGCTTCGTCCCGCCCCTTTTCATACTCTTTTAAGCCGTCGCTGTACTTGTCGCGGCCTTCTTGAAGTTCCGCAAGACCCTTAGCGTAATCAATCTCGCCCTGTCTGTAATCGTCGATGCCTTTTTGATATTGTTTTTCCGCGTTGTCTAACTGAAGCTTGTTTTCATCAAGGGTTCTCTGACCGTTGATTTCTTCGTTTTCAAGCGCCTTCTCTGCGTCGTCAAGCTGCGTATAGCTCTCCTTAAAGGTTTGCCCCGCCGCTTTGATTTGGTCGCCCGCTGTTTTCAGCTCCGCGTTTGCCTTGCTCAGCTCTTCCGCGGCGGCGTCCAGCTTCGATTTCGTGATTTCAAGCTGTGACAAGCCCATACTGACTTCTATTGCTGAAGGCAGCGAATAAGTAAACTCGTAAATGGCGCTTGTAACATAATCGGGTATTATTACGGTTATTCCGTCGCTGTCGCTCTGGTCAATATAATCACGGTATTCTATTCCGGGAAGCTCGGTATTCAGAGCCTCCGCCAGATCGAAAACGTCTATATAGTCCCTGTAATAACTGTCTAAAAGGCTGTAATACCCATAGCCCTCGTTATAATCTTCAAGCCCCTTCTTATATTCCTCATCGGAGGCCTTGAACAGCCTTACATTTTGGTTATACTCCTCCAATTGCTTAAGATAGTCTTCGTAATTTTTGTCAAGCTGTCTGCGCTGTTCGGAAAGCTGGAATTTTGCCTTGTTTATTTTGTCGTTGAACTCTTCCACACCGCTTTTATATAAAGCCGTGTTTTCGTCAAGCTCATTTCGGGCGTCGTTAAGAGTCTGTTTGGCTTCTTCCAGTTCATTTTTTGCGTCGGTCAATTCCTTTTCGCCGTTCTCTATTTCCTTAAGAGCGTCGTCCAGCTCTTTTTTTGCGTCGCCAAGCTCCTTTTCCGCTTTTTCTTTTGCGTCGTTAAGCTCCTTTTCCGCTTTTTCGATTTCTTCGTTGGCTTCGTTCAGTATTTCGTCATATCTTTCAATTTCTCTGTTTTCACCGATACTTTCCAATACCTCCGAAAGTCTTTCATTTTCCTTGTCGTATTCCGGAGAATAGGCTTTCAGCGCCGCGAGACTGTCAGCGGTAAGATAAAGCTCGGTATATACTTCGACTTTAAAATTTTCTTCGGGTATATACATAAGACTGCTGATATTGCCGTTTCCTATGGTTGTGTTTCCTCTTGAGGACATATCTATATAAGAGGGGGAAACAAATGTGCCCACCACGGTATATTCCGTAACCGAAACAGTGTCTTCTATATCGTTCTGATCTCCTGATATAATTGTTATTTTATCGCCCGGGTGACGTTGGGCGGCTAATCCTCCGCTGTCTGCCAGACACTCGCCGGGATTTTCCGGAAATCGGCCCTCTGTCAGCTCAAGCCGGTTGACTTCATTGTTTTTACCGTATTCCGAAAGGGACATCACTCTTACTATCTCATCATTTTCACCGTTTTTTACAATTACGTCGGTAAAATATCCGGGATACACTGTAACGCCGTCTATACCGTTAAGCGCCGCTATATCCTCTTCGGTAAAGCCCAATGTGGATATAAGACGGTAATGCGACAGGTTGGAGTTTTTATAATAAGTGTCAGCGGAATTTTTCATATCCGGCGCGGTATTGTTTACCCCTGCGAAAAAGGCTATTCCGATGGCTACAATGGAAAAAATGGATAAAAAGCGGCTTTTTGTCCTGAATATTTCAATAAAGGTATTCTTTTGAAGGGCACTTTTCATTAAAAACAACCTCTGTTTCTTACCATTCTGTCTCTGTTTTTGTTTTTATGGCTGCTGCTTTTCCGTTGAGGAAGCGCAAACGCGGCGAATTTAAAGGCGCTGTTTTTTCAAACTTTACCATTCTATCTCTTCAACGGGCGTTGGGGAAGAGTTAAGCTCTATGCGGCTAACGCGGCTGTTTTTTAAATAAATTATTCTGTCCGCCATAGGTGCGATAGCCGAATTATGAGTAACTAAGATAACCGTCATTCCGCTCTGGCGGCAGGTATCCTGAAGCAATTTCAGTATAAGCTTTCCCGTATTGTAATCCAGCGCGCCGGTAGGCTCGTCGCACAGCAAAAGCTTCGGCTTTTTTGCAAGAGCGCGGGCGATGGCCACTCTCTGCTGCTCCCCGCCGGAAAGCTGTGAGGGGAAGTTGTCCAGTCTTTCGCCCAAACCCACGCTGGTCAATATCTCCTCGGCGGGTATTATGTCGGTGCAGGTCTGAGCTGCCAGCTCAACGTTTTCCTTTGCTGTAAGGTTTGGAATCAGATTATAGAACTGGAACACAAAGCCTATTTCATTTCTTCGATAGCCAATCAGTTTTTTACGGCTGTACTTGGCGATATCGTTTCCGTCCACGGAGATTTCTCCGCCGTCGGCGGTATCCATTCCCCCCAGAAGATTGAGAACGGTAGTCTTGCCGGATCCCGACGGTCCCAGAATAATGGCAAGCTCGCCTTTTTCAATAGAAAATTCTATGTTGTCGGCGGCGGAAATGGTTACTTCGCCCACCTTATAGCGTTTACAAACGTCTTTTAACTGTACAAAACTCATTTTCCGTTTACCCTCTGATTAAAATTAAAATCATTCCTATGCGGACAAGTTCTTAAGGTTATTGGAGCCTGTTGTTATAAATGGGCTAATAAAGCGGGCGTCGGTACGCAAAAATCGGCATACGAAAAAAAGCACGCGGAAAAGCAGGCTCCTTCAATATTCTATAATATAAAGTATATCATACGCCCGCATAAAAAGCAAGGCGGAAATAAAAGATTTCGTTATATTTTCACGAAAAGGATATATTGCCGCTTAATTAAAAAAATTTTTCTGTGCTTGTTTTTTATGTGAAATCATGATATAATTAAAATATAAACAAGTAATAAAGCGAAGGGAACTAAAACAATGGATCATTACAACGAACAGCTTATTCGCAAATTAAGCGAGCCAAAGGATATATTTTTAAGGATACTCATTTGCTTTCTCACATCGGTGGTTATTTTTATCTGTGTGGGGGCGATGATAATTTTCGGATTTCCGATGCTGCTGATAATAGCGGCGGGAGCCTGTTATCTTGCCTATCTTCTTTTAAGCGGAACTTTTACCGAATATGAGTATATAGTAACCAACAACGACCTTGATATTGACAAGATATCAGGCAAAAGGAAGCGCAAAAGACTTATAACCATTAAGCTCAATACCGTAAGGAGCTGGGGCGAATATACCGGAAAGCTTAATCCCGGCACAAACGCCACGGTAATCGCAAGCGACGCAACGGGAAGAAATATATGGTATCTGGATGCGGATCATGAAAAATACGGCAAGGTAACTGTGCTCTTTACTCCTTCGGAGGAAACTGTTTACAATATCAATTTCGGCGTTCCACATTCGGCAAGAAAAAAACTGGAGCCAAAGGCGGAGATTCAGGAAGCGGAAACGTCCGGAAATGTATGATACCGTTTTCAATAAATAACCGGATACAAATTGAAGATATAATTGGGTGAGAAATAATTCCGTTCAAGAACACAGAAAGCCGTAACCCTTCCAACAAAAGGTTACAGCTTTCTAAAATTTTCAAGGTAATCGTACTTGGACGCAGATTGTATTTGTTAAAATATTGCCATACCGAAGAAGCCGGCGAAGCTGCCGTTTTCCTTTGTCCCGAAGTATTCCCACGCAATGCCAAAAGCGTTTTCATAAAACGGCGGCTTCGCCTGTTTTCAAGATGTAAACCGCCTGCCGGTTTCAAAATTTCCCATAAATTATTATTTACAAAAAAATTTTTTTAAAGCAGTTAATCATCTTTCACCAAATAAATCCGTTTTTACCTTTATGTAACATAAAATAGCAGAATTGAGTTTTTGTTACATCTTTTTTTAAAATTATTCAAAAAAAGATATTTTTCGACAAAAATTAAAAATTATGCGGCGCCTTTTTGTTAAATATTTTAATTTTTGGCAAAGGCGGAAATGTTAACACAAAGTGCAATTGCAAGCGAAATAATTATTGACAATGATTTCTTCGGTACCGTCAATTTCATAACAATTTTTCTTTCAATGCCCGTTTCACACGCTCCAAATCAGGGTCGCAGAGCAAAGGAAGAACGCCGGCCAGCGTCTTCGGTTCCAGATCCCACCAGCGAAAGCGAAGAAGCAAATCAATAAGCTCGTCATCAAAGCGTTTTTTGATGAAATTAGCCGGATTGCCTCCGTAAACAGAGTAGGCGGGGATATCTTTTGCAACCAAGGAATAAGCGGCAATGACGGCTCCGTCGCCGATTTTTACTCCGGGCATGATTATGCTTTCCCGGCCAATCCATACGTCGTTTCCGATAACTGTATCTCCTTTGCGCGGAAGCTGATCCATATGAGGTGGAGTGTTTTCCGCCCATGCGCCGCCAAATACATTGAAGGGATAAGTTGTAACGCTGCAAAGACGGTGGTTGGCGGGTCCCATGATAAACTTTGTTCCAAAAGCAATTTGACAGAACTTTCCGATAACCAGCTTATCGCTGAATTCCGGATAGTTGAACAATACATTGTTTTGTTCAAATCCGGCAGGATCGTCGGGATCGTCATAATAGGTGTAATCGCCCACGGTGATGTTTGGAGCTTTAATGATATTTTTAATAAAACAAGAGGTTCCGTATTCATTCGGAAAAACCGCATTTGCGTCCGGTATCATTTTCATTGTGTTAAGTTCCTTTCTTATTCTTTTATATATATTAAAACACATATAAAAATACGCTCCCTCTTTATAGGGAGCGTATTTGCCGCGGCGCTTCGCCGTTGGTGCCGGCAGTGGGACTTGAACCCACACGGTATCGCTACCACCGGATTTTGAGTCCGGCACGTCTGCCAATTCCATCATGCCGGCGAGGGAATCGGAAAATTATTTCTCAGCGTATAAGCGTTTCTTAATGCGTCAATAGTATATCATTTTTTTAAGGGTTTGTCAAGTTTTTCGCAAAATTCTTCAAAATTTTTTACAAAAATTTCGGGTTTTGTACAACAAACCCTTGACATTTTGTTAAAAATGCCGTAAAATTATATATGTGAAATAAGGTGGCAGCATACGCCGTTTATTTTACATACAGTTTTTTATTTTTTATTCACGCTTTATGCGTTTTAGGTTACATATAATCCCACTTTTACAAGTCAACTCGGCGTTTTGCTTTGCTTTTGTGCCTAATGACAAAAAATGTTTTGCTGCGCATACGCCGTTTCTATAATATCGGAGCTTCCGACTTATAAATCATTTACCTTGTTTCATTTGCTTTGCCTTTGAACCTTGGTTTATGGGATTTTTTCACGTAACCGGGATTATTTTAAAAAGGAGGATAAAGCATTTGGATCTTTGGTTGGCAATAGTTCTCATTGTCGCCGCATTGGCCATCGGCGCTGCGGCCGGCTTTGCGGTGTACCGCAAGGTGCTTGACGCCAAAAAGAAGCAGGACGAGGCTACGATCGAATCGGCGGAAAAGGAAGCGGCAAGAATAGTATCCGAAGCGAAGGAAAAGGCGGCTACCGCTAAGAAAACCGCCCTTCTGGAAGCTAAAGAGGAAAGCTATAAGCTAAGAGAGAACGCGGAAAAGGAAATTCAGAAGCAGCGCAGTGACGCGGAAAGAGAACTTAAGGAGCGCAGGGCGGAGGTTACCAAGTCGGAACGCAGGCTGCTTCAGAAAGAAGAAAATTTAGACCGTAAGACGGACAAGATCGAGAGATTGGAAGAAAGCCTTACATCGCGCAACGAAAATGCGAAAAAGAAATTAGCGGAGGCGGAAGCGCTGAAGGAGGAGCAGCAGGCAAAGCTTCAGGAAATCAGCGGGTATACCTCCGAACAGGCTAAGGAACTGCTTTTGTCACAGCTCGACAGCGAGCTGACCCATGAAAAGGCGGTAAAGGTGCTGGCTTATCAGCAGCAGCTTAAAGACGACTGCGACGACAAGGCCCGTTCCATGATAGCGCTGGCTATCTCAAGGCTTGCGTCGGAAACCGTATCCGAAATGACGGTATCGGTTGTTCCGCTGCCCAATGACGAAATGAAGGGAAGAATCATCGGCAGAGAAGGACGCAATATACGTACTCTTGAACAGCTTACCGGAGTCGATCTTATAATAGACGACACTCCGGAAGCAATTACTTTGTCAAGCCATGATAAGGTGCGCAGGGAGATCGCGAGAATTTCCCTCGAAAGACTTATTCAGGACGGCAGAATTCATCCAACCCGCATTGAGGAAATGGTGGAGAAAGCTAAGCGGGAGGTTGAGCAGAAGATCAAGAGAGAGGGCGAACACGCCTGTCTCGAAACCAATGTTAACGGATTAAGCCCCGAATTGGTAAAGTTGCTTGGACGGCTTCACTTCAGAACATCTTACAGTCAGAACGTGCTGATACATTCCATAGAGGTAGCTCACTTAGCGGGTATTATGGCCAGCGAGCTTGGCGTTGACGCGGCTCTTGCGAGACGCGCTGGTCTTCTGCACGATATAGGCAAGGCGCTTACCCATGAAATCGAGGGAAGCCATGTGGCTATCGGCGTTGAAGTATGTAAGAAATATAAAGAAAATCCCGAAGTTATACACGCGGTGGAGGCTCACCACGGCGATGTGGAATGCAGAACGGTTATTGCGGCTCTGGTGCAGGCGGCCGACGCTATAAGCGCGGCAAGACCGGCGGCGAGAAGCGAAAATTACGAAAGCTATATCAAGAGATTGCAGAAGCTTGAAGAAATCTGCACCGATTATGAGGGCGTAGATAAATCTTACGCCATTCAGGCGGGCAGAGAGGTAAGAATTCTTATTAAGCCCGAAATAGTCAACGACGAGGAGATGACTCTGCTTGCAAGAAGCATCGCGCAGAGGATAGAACAGGAAGTTGATTATCCCGGACAGATTAAGATAAATCTGATCAGAGAGTCGCGCACTGTTGACTACGCAAAATAAATGATATAAATTATAAATAAAAGGGGCAGTTAAAAAAGCCCCTTTTTATTTATTATGCCGGCTTCCTTTCTCAAGGACGCGGAGTTTCAACGCTCGAAGCGGCGGCTTCGCCTGCTTCTTTGCAGGTATAAATAGCTCACTTCGTGGGACTTTGTCCCACACCCTGCTTCCTTTTTGCAGTGCAAAAAGGAGGCGAAAAAAACATTGGCGGCTTCGCCGCTTTTTTCTTTTTTTACAGCCCCTTTTTATAGTATTATTATTTTCTGTCGCTGAGTCTGACATATTCCTTATCTTCACTGATGCTCTTATAAGCGGGTCTTATGATTTTTCCAGCGTTGATCAGCTCTTCCATTCTGTGAGCGCTCCAGCCGCTGATCCTTGATACCGCAAAAATAGGCGTATACAGCTCCAGCGGCAGTCCGAGCATACTGTAAGCGAACCCGCTGTAAAAGTCAACGTTGGGACTTACACCCTTGTAGATCTTTTTCCTCGCGTAAATTATCTTGGGAGCAAGCTCGGCTATCTTGGCGTACAGCGCATATTCCTCTTCCAGACCCTTTTCCTTTGAAAGCTGCTCCACATATCCTCTGAACACTTCGGCACGGGGATCGGAAATGGAATAGACTGCGTGTCCCATACCGTAAATAAGTCCCGCTTTGTCAAATGCTCTTTTATCCAGCAGCGCTTCCAGATAGGCGCTTATCTCCTCGTCGTCCTTCCAGTCCTTTACGCATTTCTTAAGATCCTCAAACATTTTCATTACCTTAAGATTTGCTCCGCCGTGCTTCGGTCCTTTGAGGGAACACAAGGCCGCGGCTATTGCGGAGTATGTGTCGGTACCCGAACTGGTAACAACGTGAGTAGTAAAGGTGGAGTTGTTTCCGCCGCCGTGTTCCGCGTGAAGCACGAGAGCGATGTCAAGCACATGGGCTTCAAGCTCCGTATATTGGCTGTCAGGGCGAAGAAGGTGAAGAATATTTTCCGCCGTTGACAGTGATGTGTTGGGCTGATGTATAAACAGACTCTGTTTTTCTATGTAAAAGTTGTATGCCTGATATCCGTAAACCGACAGCATGGGAAACAGCGCTATAAGCTTAAGGCACTGTCTTAAAACATTGGGAAGACTTGTGTCGTTGGCGTTGTCATCATAGCTGTGAAGAGTCAGTACGCTTCTGGCAAGACTGTTCATCATATCGTCGCTCGGTCCCTTCATTATAACGTCTCTGATAAAGTTGGTGGGAAGGGTCATAAGCTCGTTAAGCACTTCCTTAAAGCTTTTAAGCTCATTATCAGTGGGAAGCGCTCCGAAAATAAGCAGATAGCTTACCTCTTCAAAGCCAAAACGCTTTTCGGCAATAAATCCCTTTATAATATCTTTTACGTCAATTCCGCGGTAAAACAGACGTCCTTCACAGGGAACGGAAACGCCGTCCACGGTTTTCGAGGCTCTTACTTCGGAAATATCGGTAAGTCCCGTAAGCACGCCCTTTCCGTTTAAGTCTCTTAATCCCCTTTTAACCTCGTATTTCCCGTAAAGCGACGGATCAATCTGTCCGTTGCTCACGCAAATGCCGGTAAGCCTTTCGATTTCCGGCTGTACACGATCGTTGTTGTAGCTGCAATTCATACAATTACCTTCCTTTCCTTTATTCCGCTTCTTTAAAAATCACTTTTTTTCTTTCTGTACATTACCACTTGAAAAGCAGCACAATGAGATTCACGAAGCCGTTTTTGCTGTACTTTATGCTATTGCAATTTTCTTATATAGTATAGCATAATATTTTGTTTTTGTCAAAAAATATGGGTGAAATTTATAAAAAAATTTCACGCGTTAAACAAAGAAAACGCAGCGGCTTATTCGTGGTTGGCTTAACGGAAAGACGTACTGCGTTCTCTTTGTGCTTTTTGCTGAAAGTTTTATTTTATATATAAAACTCCTTTTGATTGGAGGATTTCTTCTTGATATAAAGATACAATTTAAAAAATCGGAAATATTACTCTGCCATTCTGTAAACTGCGTTATCAAAAAGTATTTCCTTAGCAGCGGGATCATAGCTTACCTTATCTTTCCCTATTTTAAGGAAACAATAATCCACATAATTTATATAACCGCTGGATTCATCGGTTTCGGGCATATCCTTCCATACGGTAAAAGTATATTCTTCGGAGGTTCCGTCAGAAAATACAATTACGTTTTCCGTAAGAGTGACGAAATCCTTTTCCTTATCGCCGTTAAGGTAATAATCGCCTTCATATACTTTACTTTCGGGCTTTGCGGCTTCGGTTACGGCGGCAGTCTCGGAAACGTACTCATCGTTTCCTTGAGCGGATACCGCAAAAAGAGTGGTGGCCGTAACAAACATCAAAGCGCCGAAAATCATCAGCATTACTCCGAAAACAGTTCCTTTCATTTTCCCTGACCTTCCCTTCTCGTTAACTTTTTAATTTAATTTATCGGCTTTTCTATTTATATGTACAAGCCTTTAAAAACAGTCGTGTTTTTTGCCGAATTTTTATTTGCAAATTTTCTTTCTGTTTAATATTATACTCGGAGCGGTATAAAATGCAATTACAAAACGGTTACAATTCGTTTACAATTCGGTTACAAAAGTGGAGCGGATTTGTATAACATTATCATTGCTGTTTGTTTTTTTAATTTTCCCGTAAAACTCAATTTCAAAATTTTCGTATACAAAAAATTCCACAAAAATAATATTTAATTCTTTACATTTTCGACAAAATATGATATAATAACTTCAAGCAGCCAAAAGAGGAGAAAAATATTTTAATGTTTGAGGTTATTTTATCAATTTTAAAAGGAATCGAATTTTGCTTTGCAAAATTCTCTTTTTATGATATAATATAAATTTTGTATGTTGAAATTTAAACATATAAAACCGAAAAAACCGTGTAACCATCGGTATGTATTTGTTTGAAAATATTTCAAACAGTTTTAAACACGGGAAAGGATATTGACATATGAAAGTTAAAAAAGCGGTTATATTAGCCGCCGGATACGGCACGCGCGTTTTGCCCGCCACAAAATCAATACCCAAGGAAATGCTGACCATAGTAGATAAGCCCGCAATACATTATATTGTTGATGAAGTATCGAGAGCGGGAATAAAGGATATTTTAATAGTAATAAGCCGCGGGAAAACGGCGGTTGAGGATTACTTCGACCGTTCTCCCGATCTTGAAAGGCAATTGATAAATTCAGGGAAAAACGAACTTTATCATCAGCTTGAAGATATTTCCAAATTAGCTAAGATACAATTTGTACGTCAGCAGGAGATGAAAGGAACCGGAGACGCGGTTATGTCCGCGAGAAGCTTTGTCGGCGACGAACCGTTTGTAGTGCTTTACGGCGACGACGTTATAATCGGCGATGATCCCGCTGCGGCTCAGGTCTGCCGAGCATATGAGGAATACGGAAAAGGCGCGGTAGCTATGAAACAGGTGCCCAGCGAGATGCTAATGCGTTATTCAAGCCTTAAGGTAAAGCTTAAAAAAGACAACGTTTACGATGTAGACGATATGATAGAAAAACCCGCCGCGGATCAGATATTCTCAAACTTCGCCATTCTGGGAAGGTGCGTTCTGCCGCCTCATATTTTCGATATATTGGAGAAGCTTCCTACCGGAGCAAACGGAGAATACCAGCTTACGGACGCTATGAAACGGCTTGCGGTAAACGAGGGTATGCTGGGCGTGGATTTCACCGGCGTAAGATATGATATGGGAAATAAGCTCGGAATATTGAAGGCCGTTGTTGAAGTAGGTCTTAAGCACCCCGAAATAGGCGATGATTTCAAAGAATATCTCAAAACAAAAATCAATGAGCTTTAATTTTTAGTAACAAAATAATATGGCCAACTGGAATTTATGGCACGGCTGTCACAAGTACAGCGAGGGCTGCAAAAATTGTTACGTTTACCGCATTGACAGCTCTCACGGAAGAGAAGACAGCTTTATAGTGCGAAAAACTGCGGATTTTGACCTTCCCCTCAGGAAAAACAGATACGGCGGATATAAGCTTTCTCCCGAAAACGGAGTGGTATTCGCCTGTATGACAAGCGACTTTTTTATAGAGGACGCCGACTGCTGGCGGGAGGAAGCATGGAAGATTATGAAGGCCCGTCCCGATCTTCAGTTCTGCATTGCCACAAAAAGAATAAAGGAAGCCCGTGAAAGGTTGCCCTCCGATTGGGGAAACGGCTATGATAACGTGGCTATTGCCTGTACAATGGAGAATCAGAGAGCGGTGGAAGAGCGGCTTCCCATACTCAAAAGCTTTCCCGTAAGATATAAGCTGATTTTTTGTTCTCCTCTGCTGGAGAATTTACAGCTTTACGGAAGGCTCGCCGGAATAGATACCGTAAGCGTGGGAGGAGAAAGCGGAATCGAAGCCCGGCCTTGCTGCTGGGAATGGGTTGAAAATATTTTTAAGGCATGCAAAAACGACAATGTTCCGTTTCATTACCATCAGATAGGCTCAAATTTTATAAAAGACGGAAAAACATACCATGTTCCCCACAGTAAGCAGTTCAGTCAGGCGAAAAAAGCTCATAAGCTGCTGGAAGACAGTATTTGCGGTATGCTCCCAAATAAAAATAACCGGGGAGTTTTATCCTAATATTATTAACCGATAGAAATTTGAAAAATGTCTTTTAATCGGTTAAAAGTATTACGGACGCAATAACCGTTTCAGCTCTGATTTGCGTTGTGTTGAAACGGTTATCGGCATAAGGAAAGGAATGATGATAAGTTTGGAAATCAACGGACTGACACAGGAAGAATTACAGGAATTATCAGATATAGAAGGCTATGGCAAATGGCTTAAAATAGAACGCTACTATCCGGAAACAAGATACATACCCGACGGCAGCAAGCTGAAAACGGGCGTTATTGCTATTCCTCCGAGACCGCAGCAGCCGGTTTCCCCGTTAAGACGGCTTTATATAATAACCTCTATTGACGGCAAGAAGCTGCTCATGAAAACAGATGATATCTCTCATTTCGACCGGGAGGGAGAGATCGCCGAATTTGCCGACCGCGCTTTCGGGGAACAGGGAGTATATGTTTCCTACCCCGTAGAAGTTGGCCCTTATGCCAATGAGAGCAGAGTATACAGTATCTATATTTTTTTTGGAGGGGACAATTTAGCGCGGCAGCTGCCGACCCTCTATGTGCCGCAGCAGCATGAGCTTGGCATTGAAGCGGGAAAACAACTAAAAAAATTTCATCTGATAACTCCCATC